>NZ_JANKBZ010000028.1 GCF_024623785.1 Archangium lipolyticum | reverse complement strand
GAGAAGCGCGAGAAGAACTTCAAGCGCTTCCCCTGGCACTACTGAGGGCCGGGCTCCAGCCATCCACGGGTGGATGACGGGGGCGGATACCCTCACCCCGACCCTCTCCCAGAGGGAGAGGGAGGGGTTGCTCGGATCAGAACTGCGCCCAGCCCGGGACTCGCGGGTAGGGGATCGCGTCACGGATGTTCTGCAGACCGCACATGTAGACGATGAGCCGCTCGAACCCCAGTCCGAAGCCCGCGTGCGGCACCGTCCCGTAACGCCTCAGGTCCCGGTACCACTGGTAGTGCTCCGGCTTCAGCCCGAACTGCTCCATCCGCTTGTCCAACACGTCCAGCCGCTCCTCGCGCTGGCTCCCTCCGATGATCTCCCCGATCCCCGGCGCCAGCACGTCCATCGCCGCCACCGTCTTCCCGTCTTCGTTCAGGCGCATGTAGAACGCCTTGATCTTCTCCGGGTAGTTCATCACCACCACCGGCCGGCCCACGTGCTCCTCCGTCAGGTAGCGCTCGTGCTCCGTCTGCAGATCGTTCCCCCACTCCGGCGCGTACTCGAACTTCTTCTTCGCCTTCTTCAGGATCTCGATCGCCTCCGTGTAGTCGATCCGCTCGAAGCTCGAGTTGGCGAACTTCTCCATCCGCTCGATCACGCCCTTCTGCTGGCGCTCCTCGAAGAACTTCATGTCCGGGCCGCACTCGGCGAGTACCGCCTTGAAGACATACTTGAGGAACCGCTCCGCCAGGTTCGCGTCCTCGTTCAGGTCCGCGAAGGCGATCTCCGGCTCGATCATCCAGAACTCGGCCAGGTGCCGCGTGGTGTTCGAGTTCTCCGCCCGGAACGTGGGCCCGAACGTGTACACCTTCGACAACGCCAGGCAGTACGCCTCCACGTTCAGCTGGCCGGACACGGTGAGGTAGGCCTCCTTGCCGAAGAAGTCCTTGTGCCAGTCGATCTTCCCCTCCGGCGTGCGCGGCAGGTTCGTCATGTCCAGCGTGGACACGCGGAACATCTGCCCGGCGCCCTCGGCGTCGCTGGCGGTGATGATCGGCGTGTTCACCCAGCAGAAGCCCTCCTCGTGGAAGAAGCGGTGGATGGCCTGCGCCGCGGCGTTGCGCACGCGGGTGATGGCTCCGAAGGTGTTGGTGCGCGGCCTCAGGTGCGCCACCTCGCGGAGGAACTCCAGCGTGTGCTGCTTGGGCTGGATGGGATAGGTGTCCGGGTCATCCACGAAGCCGAGCACCCGCACCTCGTCGGCCTGCACCTCGAACGACTGGCCCTTGCCCTGCGACTTCACGAGCGTGCCGCGGCAGATGACGGAGCAGCCCGCGGTGAGGTGCAGCACCTCCTTCTCGTAGTTGGGCAGCGCGTTCGGCGCGACCACCTGGATCGGATCGAAGGTGGAGCCATCGCTCACGTTGATGAAGCTGATCCCCGCCTTCGAGTCACGGCGCGTGCGCACCCAGCCGCGCACCTCGACCTTCGTGTCCGGGGCGATCGAACCATCCAGCGCCTTCTTCACACTGACGACCTGCATGAAACCCTTCCTTCCTCCAAAGCCGGGGACCGCGGAGTTAGCCGCCCTCCGGCCCGAGGACAAGCACCATGAGCACCCCCTGTCCACCGGCCGGGCGGTCAGCCGGTGCTTGACACGTCCGGGGGGGGCCCCCTTCCCGACCGGGGAGGCAGGTAACTCCCGAGGGCACGGCCTCAGGCGCGCGAGGTCCCACCGCGCGGCACGGACTCGAAGAGCAGCCCGGCGGAGCTCAGGAGGCGCTCATTGCCCATCCGCGAGAGCGCCTCGCACACCCCGGGCTGGTCGAAGAGGTTCCGCTCGCAGCTCCCCCAGTCCAGCCGCAGCAGCAGGCAGGGCGTGTCCGCGAGCACGGTCGCGGTGGCCGGCAGGCCGAGCATCAGGGAGATCTCCCCGAACACGTCGCCCTCTCCCAGGGTGCGCAGGGGGCTCTCCCTCCCGTCCTCGTGATGGTGCCGCACCTGGCACCGCCCCCGCAGCAGCACGTACAGGCCATCCACCGCCTGCCCCTGCTCGAGCAGGCGCGTCCCCGCGGGCCTGGAGCACAGCTGGAAGTCACGGGCCAGGGCGTCCCTCGCCGGGGGCGTGAGCAGCCGGAAGATCGGATTGGAGCGCAGCACGTCGTCCAGCAGGCGCTCGCGGTGGAAGGAGCGCAACACCTCCTCCACGGAGGGGTGCCGCTGGATGATCCGATCCAACCGCTCGCGCGTCAGCTCCAACACCGCCGTGCGCTCGAAGGCCCTGACACTCGCGAGCCTCGGCACGTCGGAGAGCAGCGACATCTCCCCGAAGAAGTCGCCCTCGCCCAGGAAGGCCACCGTGCGCCGCCTTCCCGACTGCGGGCTCCTCACCACCTCCACGCTCCCCTCCACGATGGCGAACAGGGAGTTGCCCGGCTGCCCCTCCTCGACGATCGTCTCTCCCGGCAGGAAGTCCCGCAGCTCCAGGGCCTCCAGCACCGAGAGGAACTCCCGCTCGCCGAGCCGCGAGAACAGGCAGGCGCGCGCGGGCCCCTCCTCGACGGCTGGCGCCGACGCCCCCGCTCCTCCCGACACGTCCATCCGCCGGGCGTCGAGCTCCGCCAGCAGCCGCCGCGTCGGCTCATGACCCGGCTCGAGCCGGAGGATGAACCTGCACAGGGCGACGGCGCGCAACAGCCAGCCCTTCCGGCCCCAGGACTCCGCCAGTGCCTCGTAGTCGGAGAGCACCACTTCCGGCTCCTGGTTGGAGGAGAGTGGGACAACCGCGTCTTCGTTCGGCCTCGGTGTGTCTGACATGGACCCCCCTTGAGAGGACTGGACCCCGGTACGGCGAGAACGCCGCCGGGGTCTGTTCTCCCCAAAGGGTGTCCGCTCGCACCCGCTCCGTCTGTGAAGCGGTTCACACCCCGGGAGCGAATTTCCTCACACGCCTCGGAGGGGGTCTACTCCATGCGGACCACCGAGCCCTCGGGCAACCCCGCCTGGAGCCGGGCCAGGGCCTCCTCCACGGCGCCCTTCTCCACGCTCTCCACCGTCACCTTCACCACGTAGTCCAGCGAGCGGTCGAACATCGGGTACGAGCCGATGGCCACGTGCGGCATGTCCAGCGCCACGCGGTCCAGCACCGCCGCCACCGTGCTCTCGCCCAGGTTGAGGTACAGCATCCGCAGGTGCACCGGCGTGCCGCTCAGCCGCGCCAGCACCGCGTCCAGCTGCGTGCGGAAGAGCTGCGGCACCCCGGGCAGCATGAAGACGTCCTCCACCGTCAGCACCGGGTACCAGCTGCCCGGCTGGGGAATCAGCACCGCGCCCTCGGGGGCGTCCGCCAGCCGCAGCGCCTCGGCCGTCAGCTTGTCCATCGCCCTCTCGCGGATGAGCTCCACCATCTCCGGCAGCCGCACCACCCTGCGCCCCATCGCCAGCGCCACCGCCCGCACCGTCACGTCATCGTGCGTGGGGCCGATGCCTCCGCTGGTGAAGACGTACTTCGCCCGCATCCGCGCCCGCGCCACCGCTTCCACGATGATGTCCACCTCGTCGGGGACGATCTCCAGGGTGCGCAGGGGAATCCCCACCTCGCGCAGACGCCGGATGAGGTGGGGACCATTCGCGTCCACCACCTTCGCCGTGAGGACCTCGTTGCCGATGATGACCGCCGCCGCGCCGGTGGGCTCCATGCGGCCGGGGACTCTACCGCACCGCCGCGCGTCCGGGCTTGCGTCCGAGCAGCTTACGCACCTGTGCCAGACACTCGGCCGTCACCGCCTCCACCGGCTGGTCCCCGTCGATGCGCACCACGTGCTCGCGCTTGCCACGCAGGCGGATGGCCGCCTCGTACTGCCGGGAGATCCGCCGCTGCTTCTCCTCCGCGTCGAAGAGCTCCTCCGGCCCGCCTCGCGCCGCCCTCCGCCGCGCCGCCACCGTGATGGGCACCTCGACGAAGAGCGTCAGGTCCGCCGGCACCGCGTACGCGTTGAGGCTCTCCACCCAGTCCATGGGCAGGGAGGCCCCCTGGTACGCCAGGGACGAGAGCACCGACCTGTCACTGAGCACCAGCTGCCCCGCCTCCAGCGCCGGCAGCACCCGGGACCGCAGGTGATCCGTCCGGTCCGCCGCGTACAGCAGCGCCAGCGTCTCCTGGGCCAGCGGCTGGGGGCCTCCGGCTCCGGGCAATATCACCCGCCCCGTCAGCGCCTGGCGGATGAGCACCCCCACCGGGCCGTCCGAGGGCTCGCGCGTGGTGAGGACGGACTGGCCCTCGGCCCGCAGCGCCGCCGCGAGCCGCTCCACCTGCGTGGTGGTGCCAGCGCCATCCAATCCTTCCAGGACGATGAGACGCCCGCTCCGCGCGGGCTTCCGGGCGCGACTCACCGGGGCAGCAGCGCCGTGGGATCGTCCAGCCGCAGCTGGCGGCGCAGATCCATCATCGTCTCGTAGCGCACCAGCTCGTCCGCCAGCACCGTGCGGCCCTGGCGGTAGCGCAGCAGCGCGTAGATGCCCAGCCCCACCGTCGCCGCCAGGCCCAGCCACGCCACATACGGCGCTCTCGCCGAGTCCCAGAAGAGCTTCGCCGTCGCGCCTCCGAGGATGAGCGAGACGATGCAGGACACGCCCGCGTGGGCGAAGTGAAGCGTGCTCTGACGGGTGGACAGCGCCTCCTGGAGGCGCTCGAGCTGCTCGTGGAGATTCTGGGTATCTGCGTTCACGGGGCCGGCAAGGTAGCGGAACAGGGGGGCCTCGTCGAGTTGGCTGGAGAGTCCTCCCCGGTGGACGCCCTCCCCGGCCGCCCCCCTTCGCAACCCCACGGAAGTACAGGGTTTTCTGGCCTTCCCGCCGGCCGATGCCTCAGAGGTCGGCCAGGGCCTCGCGGACCGCGTCCAGGTCCGCGGGCAGCTCCACCGGAGGATTCGCGAACCGGCTCGTGACGTCCGCCAGCGTCCCCCGGTGGTAGCCCACCTTGAAGTCCGGGAACTTCAGCCCGTGCGCAGTGGACACCACCGCCACCTTCGCGCCCCGGGCGATGACCCCCTGGGCCACCAGCTTCTCCAGCGCGGCCAGCGCCACACCGGTGTGCGGACACGTGAAGGTGCCCTCCCGATCCGCCCGCGCCGCCGCGTTGGCCAGCTCGGACTCCGTGGCGTCCTCCACCACCCCGTCGAAGGCCTTCAGAATCCGCACCGCGCGCCGGAAGGACACCGGATCGCCGATCTGGATCGCCGACGCCAGCGTGCGCTCGGCCTTCATCGGCACCAGTTCCTGGAAGCCCCCGCGGAAGGACCGCACCAGCGGGTTGGCCCGCTGTGCCTGCGCCACCGCGATCCTCGGCCTCCGGGAGATGATGCCCAGCGCGTGCAGCAGCTCGAAGCCCTTGCCCAGCGCGCTCGCGTTGCCCAGGTTGCCGCCCGGGATCACCACCCAGTCCGGCGGCTCCCAACCCAGGTCCTGGCACAGCTCGATGGCCACCACCTTCTGCCCCTCGATGCGCAGCGAGTTCATCGAGTTGGCCAGGTACAGGCCCGAGTCCCGCGTCACCTGCTGCACCAGCTTCATGCAGCCGTCGAAGTCCGTGTCCAGCGACAGCACCCGCGCCCCGTTGGCCACGGGCTGCACCAGCTGCGACAGCGACACCTTGTCCTTCGGCAGGAACACCACCGAGGGAATCCCCGCCGCCGCGCAGTAGGCCGACAGCGCCGCCGAGGTGTCCCCCGTCGACGCGCACGCCACCGCACGGATGGGCACCCCGCGCGAGCGCATGTGCTTCACCGCGGACACCAGGACCGTCATCCCCCAGTCCTTGAAGCTGCCCGTCGGCGAGACGCCGCACTCCTTCAGATCCAGGCTCGCCAGCCCCAGCTCCGCCGCCATGCGAGGCAGCGGCTTGAGTGGCACCCGCCCCTCTCCCAGCGAGACGATGTCCTCCGCCGGCATCCGCGGATACACCCACTCGTGCTTGCCCCAGACTCCCGAGGCGTACGGCAGCCGCGAGGACCCGAAGCGCTGCTCGAAGCGGCGCCGCCACTCCGCCGCCGGCACCGTGCGCAGCGCCTCCACGTCGTGCGCCACCTCCAGCAACCCCTGGCAGCGCGGACAGCGGTAGACGATCTCCAGCAGCGAGGCGCGGAAACCGCACCCTTCACTGCATGCGTACTCGGCGTGGAAGTCAGACATGCTCACTGTGTATCACCCCGCGGCGGGAATGAGGGTGCCGCAAGTGACGCAGGCCCGGCCCGCGTACCCGGGCGTGTGGCACCGGGGGCACCCCGCCCGCTCGCCGGACGCGGCCGCCTTGGCGGCCACGGCCGCTGGCTGCTCCGTGCGCAGCTTGGGCAGCCGCATGCCGCAGCGATCGCACACGGCCCCGGAGGCCTGCACGTTGCGGCAGTAGCGGCAGACGACCGCGCCCGTGGGCGCCGCCGTCTTCAGCCCGTCCGAGGCGGCCCGCCCGGTGTCCATCTCCTGCATGGGCGCCACCAGGACGTTGCCCGCCGCCGCCGAGCGCCCCGTGTCCAGTTCGGGTACGGGCTGCACGGCGACGTTCTGCACCGACTGCAGGCGCGTCACCTCCAGGTCCGGGATCGCCGCGGTCTGCACCGGCGCGCGTCCCCCCGCGAGCTGCGTCTGCTCCAGCTCCGGCAGCGTCGCCACCGCCACCGCCACCGGCGCCACCGCCGTCAGCTTCTTTCCACAGACTTCACACTCGGTGCCCTGAGCCTGCTGGTGCTCGCACACGGGGCAGATGATCATGACCGAGAGGTTAGCGGCCCCGCTCCACCCGGGCAATGCGCCCCAGGAGCTCCGCCGCACGGTCGTGACGGAAGGAAGACCCTCACCCCAGCCCTCTCCCAGAGGGAGAGGGGGCATGCACGGCCCGCACGCTCAGTGCAGGAAGTCGGACGGCGGAGCGCTCGTCATCGGGACGAAGCGCACCCCCAGCAGGTTCTCCACCCGGGCCGCCTCCCCCGCGGGCGGCCGGGTGACCCGGATCAGCTCCTGCGTTCCGTGCAGCGGCCCCACCGGCAGCACCAGCCGTCCTCCCGGCCTCAGCTGCTGGTAGAGCGCGGGTGGCAGGCGCTCGGGAGCGGCGGTTCCCAGGATGGCGTCGAAGGGCGCCTCCTCCGGCCAGCCAGCCGTGCCATCGCCTACCCGGAAGTGGATGTTGCCGAAGCCGAGCCGCTCCAGGCGCTCCCGGGCCGGGCCAGCCAGCTCGGGCACCACCTCCACCGAGTACACCTCGCCACAGAGCTGCGCGAGCACCGCCGTCTGGTAGCCCGAGCCCGTACCGATCTCCAGCACCCGCTCCCCCGGCTGGAGGTCCAGCGCCTGCGTCATGAAGGCCACGATGTAGGGCTGGCTGATGGTCTGCCCATGGCCGATCGGCAGGGGCGTGTCCTGGCCTGCCACGTTCCTCATTGCCTCCGGGACGAACTCCGCCCGCTCCAAGCGGCGGATCGCCTCGAGCACACGTTGATCGGAGATGCCCTGCCGCCTGAGTGCTTCCGCGAGCTCCACGTCACCCATATGCGGCAACCCTAACCACGGGGAGAACGTGATGCAGGCCCTTTCCCGCCCGGATGATGACCAGGCGGGAATCAGTGCCTCCCCCTCCTCACTGGGCGAGGCGGAAGGATTCGTCCGGGTTCGAGGGGGCCGAGACGGTCGGCTCGAGGATGCCTTCCTCCACGATGGGGGGGATGCCAACCCCCGCCAGCTCGAGATATCGCCGGATGAGGCGCAGGCGGGCCCGCTCGAAGGCCCGGCCGTCGTCGGGCACACGCCAGGCCGCGGGGATGAGCTCGCGCGCCACCCGCCGCGCGAAGGCCGGATCTCCCGCGTCACTCACGAGCTTCAACCACTCGTAGTCCTGCAGGCCGAGGCGGATCTGCTTGAGGCGCATGGACGGCAGCGGCACGTCGGTGGTGCCACCAATGACGGAGACCGTCCCCGGATAGAAGAGCGTCCCGTCCCCATTGCCCCCGTAGGTGTACTGATCCGTCCACGCCGTGGAGAGCATCTGCGCCACCTGGTAGTAGTGCTCGCCCGTGGCGCCCGACAGGAAGGACACCCACTCCATGGCCCGGGCCTTCGCCGCCGGGCGATCAATCATGTACGAGGGCCAGCCCTGGGCGGGCGCGTTCTCCGGGATGACGCCACCACAACCGTGGCTCAAGCAGCTCTGGTAGAGCCACAGCTCCCGGTTCGGCAGCGCGAGGAACGATTCGTACCGGGGCCGCTGATCGCCCACGAACGGCGCCCTGAGCCCATCGATGAAGTTGACCGCCACGACGAGGATGTCGATGTGGTCGATCGTCCCGAAATGCGTGGCCTCCTGCTCATTGGAGGTCACCAGCGTGCGCAGCTGCGGAGCCACCTGCCGTGACTGGCTGGCGCGGGTCCGCACCTGGTCGAAGGTGCTGAAATAGGGAGGCTCGTCCGCCACGAAGTTGAAGGCGATGGGCAGCCAGCCGCGCGCCTCGGACTGGGCCGCGAACTCGGAGATCCGCTCGGGCTGTTGAGGCCCCAGGAACTGCAGGCTCGTCATCCGCGCCCGAGGCAGGCGCAGCGGCGCGGTCCCCCAGAGGAACGGACCCCACCACGCATCGAAGGTGGCCCAATCGGGGATGTCTTCGGGATCGAACTGGCTGGAGATCGAGACGCGGTGCTCGAGCCCCATCCGCTGGAAGGACGACAACAGGGGATACAGGACCTCGGACGAGCACTCGCGCTCGCCGGTGTAGGCCTTGCACACGCTGGGCGACCAGAGGATGAAGTGCGTCCGGAGTGACGCCGTGCTCGGCATCTCCACGTCCAACACCGTGAGGGACACGCTCACCTGGGTGCCGTGCTCGTTACCCCACACCTCCAACGTGCCGTGGTACTCGCCAGGAGGCGCGTCCATCGGGACGTGCACGTCCACCCAGAGGGCACGAGACTCGTGCGCGGGGACGTCCAGGGGAAAGGCCCGGCGCTTCTCTCCCACCGTCTCGTCGACGTCGGGGATCAGCCCGTCCGGCCACAGCCCGGTGTCCGTGTACACCGTCGACGTCCGGGTGATGGGCAGCAACGTCTCCCGGTAGAGGACGATGTCGGCTTCCTTGATGAGGATGGGGCCATCCAGCGCGGTGAATCTCGCTTGCACCCCGCTCCACCCGGACGCTCCCCCGTGCAGCCCCACCTGGAAGGAGACGAACTCGTTGCGCGCCGCGACCAGCCGCACGCCCGTGTGGGTCTTGGGTGGCGTCTGGGGCCGCACCTTCTCCATGGCGCTCGCTCCCCAGGCCGAGGGGAGCTCCTCCGCCCAGGCGGGAAGTCCGGTCACCAACGCCAGCACACCTAGAACGCAAGGAAGTGTTCTCATGGTGTGTTGACCATGGGAATGAATCCAGGAAGTGACCTCCTGCCCATTGGTGCCATGTGAACAAAGGGAGTGACGGTCAGGCGGGCCGGCGCGGAGACGGCCGCCGCTTCCCCGAGGGGGCCTCGCAGAGGGGGGAGCCCAAAAGAGCTCCACTCCCCGCTTGCGCTTCCGGAAGTCGCGTGGTGGGAATCGGCACGGGAGAGCCGCTCATGGACACCACCACCGACGAACTGCTCCGCCTCGCCTTCGACCATGCCCCCGCCGTCGAGGCCAACCAGGCCATCTCACGCATCCGGAACCAGCAGGGCGACGAGCTCTCCGGAGCCACCAGCTACGAGCTCGTCCTCCCGAGCGAGAACGTCCGCGCCTGGCTGCTCGACTACACGCTGCCGCGCCTCGTGGACTACCTCGAGTCGAGCGGCGCGAAGCTGCCCCACTGCGGCGGCGTGTTCCTCTCCGTGTTCGCCGGGGACACCCTCCACTTCATCCACGCCCGCGACGTGGTGGAGCTGCTCTCCCGGTGGAGCGGCCTGTCCATGGCCGAGCTCAAGCAACGCTACGGGCCCAGGTAGCCCCGCCGCTCCCCTCCCCGGACTCCCGCGCCTCCGCGGCGTGTTATCCCTCTCTCCGCCATGACTCCCACCGAGCGCCTCTACTTCAGCGATCCCTTCCTCTTCCACTTCACCGGACGCGTCCTCGCGCATGGCACGTGGAACGGCACGCCCTCGGTCGTGCTCGACCGGACCGCCTTCTACCCCGAGGCCGGTGGCCAGATGGCCGACCGGGGCGTGCTCGGCGGCCTCGCCATCCGCGACGTGCAGGTGGATGACGCGGGCCTCGTGCACCACGTGCTGGAGACGCCCGAGGGCACGCGGCTCCCCGAGGTGGGCGCCGAGCTGTCCGGAGAGATCGACCGCGTCCGCCGCCGCGTGCACATGGCGCTGCATACCGGCCAGCACATGCTGTCCCGCGCGCTGGTGGACGTGGCCAACGCCCAGACCGTGTCCTCGCGCCTGGGCGAGACGCTGTGCACCATCGACGTGGACCTGGACGTGCTCGACGAGCGGCGCGTCGCCGAGGCGGAGGAGCTCGTCAACTCCATCATCGATGACGACATCGCCATCCGCGCCTTCTTCCCCACGCCCGAGGAGCTGGCCGCCCTCCCCCTGCGCCGCGCCCCCAAGGTGACGGAGAACATCCGCGTGGTGCAGGTCGGTGACTTCGACGTGTCGCCCTGTGGGGGGACCCACTGCACGCGCTCGGCCCAGGTGGGCATGGTGCGCGTGCTCGGCGTCGAGCGCTACAAGGGCAAGGGCCGCGTCCTCTTCTCCGCTGGCCGCCGCGCCCGGAGCGAGCTGTGGAACGAGGCCGGCACGCTGCGCTCGCTCGGCCGGGCCTTCTCGTGCGGACCGCTCGATGTGCCCGCCTCCGTGGACAAGCTGCGGAGGGATCTCACCGACGTGCGCGAGGCCCTGGGCGCCGCCCGGGCGAAGCTCGCCGAGTCCACCGCCGCCGAGCTGGCCACGCGGTTGGAGCAGTCTCCGGACAAGCGCGTGGTCGCGATGCTCGAGGGCGCCACGCCCGAGTACCTGCGCTCCGTCGCGGCGCGACTCACGAACCGGCCCGAGGCCGTGGTGCTGCTCGCGGGCCATTCCCCCGAGGGGCTGTCCGTGCTGATCGCCCGCGGCAGTGGCTCCAGCTTCGGGTGTGGTGCCTTCCTCAAGCGCGCCGCCGAGGCCGCCGGTGGACGCGGCGGTGGCCGCCCCGAGCATGCCGAGGGCCGCCTCCCCCCCAACACCGACTGGCCCGCCCTCGTGGCCTCGCTGCTCGGCTGAGATACCGCATCCACGTTCCCCAGGAAGGCGAACCTGGGGCACTTCGGAACCGTGGCGCTCCGCCGCACACCGCTCGTGTAGGGCTGCCAACGCTGGACGTACCGCGACGTGAAAATCTCGACGCTGCCCGTTCACTGGCGATCTCTGGAACGGAGCGATGACGGGCGGTCGCGCGGCCAACCTGTCACGATCCCCCGCATGTTCCCCCTGACGGATACGAACCGCTCCGCGCCGCCACGACTCGAGCAGCTCCTCGAGTCCGTCACGGATGGTGTGCTCGTACTCGACGTCCAGGAGCGTCCCACCTACCTCAACGTCAGCGCCGAACGCATCCTGGGCCGCTCCCGGCAGGAGCTCCTGGGCCAGTGTCTGTGGCGCACGCTCCCGGCGTTGGCGGAGACGGCGCTCGGCAGGGCATGCCAGGACGCGCTCGCCCGGAGGGTACCCACCACGGTGGAGGAGTACCTCGTCTCCCTGGGCTCCTGGCTGGAGGCACGGGTGTTTCCCTCCGAAGAGGGCCTGCTCGTCATCCTCCGGGACGTGACGCCCCTCAAGCAGGTGGAGACCGAGTACGCGCGCCTGCACGCACTCGTGATGAGCGCCCCGGCGGTGGCCTTCGTCACCCGCGGGCCCCAGCACATCTTCGAGCTGTCCAACCCGCTCCACCGGCAGCTCCACGGCGGGCGGGAGATGGCCGGCCGGCCCGCCCGCGAGGCCCTGCCGGAGTTGGAGGGCGAGGGCCTGTTGGAGGTGCTGGACCGCGTCTACGTCACCGGCGCCCCCTTCATCCTGGAGCAGGTGCAACTGAGGGTGGAGGGCCCCAACGGCCGGCGCGAGGAGCGCCTCTTCCACCTTACCTGCCAGCCGCTGCGCAACGCCGTGGGAGGGGTGGATGGCGTGGCCGTGTTCGCCTTCGAGGTGACGGAGGTGGTGCGCGCCCGCTGGAGGGCGGAGCGGCTGGCGGAGGACCTCAGCCGCAGCGAGGCACGCTTCCGCTCACTGGTGGTGGCCACGTCCACCATCCTCTGGACGATGGACGCCTCGGGCACCTTCCAGGAGGACTCCCCCACCTGGTGCGGCTTCACCGGCCAGTCCTACGAGGAGTGGCGCAACGGCGGCGGGTGGATGGAAGCCACCCACCCCGAGGACAGGGCCCGGGTCTCGGCTGTGTGGAAGCGTGCCTTCGCCACCCGCAGCCTCTACGAAGTGGAGTACCGCCTGCGCCGCGCGGATGGGACGTACACCCCGGTGGTGTCGCGCGGCGTCCCGGTGATGGAGCTGGACGGCTCCGTGCGCGAATGGGTGGGCACCATCACCGACATCACCACGCAGCGGCGCGCGCGCCAGGCGATGGAGCTCCTCTCCGAGGCCAGCGCCGCGCTCTCCTCCACCCTGGAGCTGCGCCAGGCGCTGGAGCGCCTCACCCGCGTCCTGGTGCCGCGCTTCGCCGAGTGGTGCGGCATCTACCTGCGCGACGGCCAGGGCCACCTCACGCGGGTGGCCTTCACCGACGTGGATCCCATCCGCGCCCTGCGGCTGCGCAAGGCGGGCCGGCCCCTGGAGGACACGCCCCACGGGCCCCTCGCGGTGCTGGAGAGCGGCCGGCCCGAGCACCTCCCCGCCCTCACGGAGGAGGCGCTCGCCTCGGAGCCGGACGAGGCCCGGAGGGAGCTGCGGCGCGCCTTCGTGGGCCTGAGGGGCCTCGCGGTGCCCCTCGCCCTGGATGGGCGCGCCTTCGGCGTCCTCGTCGTGGCGGCGGGCGAAGGCTACCGCCCCCATGACGCCGACGATCTCCGGATGGCCGAGGAGCTGGCCCACCGGATCGCCATCACCGTGGAGCACGCGCGCCTCTTCGAGCTGGCCCGCGAGGAGCGGGACCGGGCCGAGGAGGCCAACCGCGCCAAGGACGACTTCCTCGCCACCGTCTCGCACGAGCTGCGCACTCCGCTCACGGCCATCCTCGGGTGGACCAGCATCCTGCGCACCAGCACGCTCGAGCCCGACAAGCAGGCGCGCGCCCTGGAGACGGTGGAGCGCAGCGCCCGGTCCCAGGCGCAGATCGTCGATGACCTGCTGGACATCTCGCGCATCGTCGCCGGGAGGATGCGTCTGGAGGCGCAGCCGGTGGAGCCGAAACGCGTGGTGGAGGCGGCCCTGGAGGCGGTGCGCCCCACGGCGGCGGCCCGGAACATCCAGCTCGAGTCCCAGCTGGAGGCCGGCGTGGGCACCGTGCGGGGAGACGCCCACCGGCTGCAGCAGGTGGCCTGGAACCTCCTCACCAACGCCCTCAAGTTCACACCCGAGGGAGGCCGGGTGACGGTGCGGCTGCGGCGCGAGGAGCCGCACGCGGTGTTGGAGGTGACCGACTCGGGCAAGGGCATCTCCCCCGACTTCCTCCCCCACGTCTTCGAGCGCTTCCGCCAGGCGGACGGCAGCGCCAGCCGCCGTCACGGGGGCCTCGGCCTGGGGCTGGCCATCGTGCGCCAGCTGGTGGAGCTGCACGGTGGCACCGTCCAGGTGCACAGCGAGGGCGAGGGCCGCGGCTCGCGCTTCACCGTGCGGCTGCCGCTGTCCGGCACGCGCGCCACGGAGCGGCCTCCGTGCCTGCTGTTGCCCGAACACCTGCCCGAGCTGTCCGGCGTGCGCGTGCTGGTGGTGGAAGACGAGCTGGACACCCGCGAGCTGCTCCGGGTGCTGCTGGAGGAGCGCAAGGCGGAGGTGACGGTCGCCACCTGCGTGGCCGAGGCCTTCGAGTCCCTGGTGCGCTCCCCACCGGATCTGATCGTCTCGGACATCGGCATGCCGGGCGAGGACGGCTACGCGCTCATCCGCCGGGTGCGCGCCCTTCCCCCCGAGCGGGGAGGCCAGGTGCCCGCCGCCGCCCTCACCGCCTTCACCCGGCTGGAGGACAGGACGCGCGCCCTGGCCGCCGGTTTCCAGGTCCACGTGCCCAAGCCCGTGGATCCGGCGGAGCTGGTGATGTCGCTCGCCAACCTCGTCAACCGCTTCGCGCGGCGCTGAGCGCGATCCGCTCGCGCATGGCTCGGCGGGATTCCAGACCTCGCGGGTTCCGTTGGATGAGAATCCGTCTGGAATTCAGGACTCTCGTGATTTTTCGTGTGGCCGATCAGCCACCTCCGGGGTCCAGCGCGATTTTCAATCAATTAACAATTGGGTATCATCGCCGCGCTGCGCTGGCGGCGAGAAGTCCAGGGGAAACCTCTCCGGGTGTCAGACGTCGGACTCCTCCAACACCAGCGAAGCGAGCCCCTCCCGGCCGCTGATGCTCCTCCCAGCAAAGTGTCAGCCGACCGGGATCTCCCTCGACGCAGTCCGGTGGAGTTCCCCATATGTCCATGCTGTGGCCACGCTGGCCCCTGCTCCTCGCCGCGCTCCTCACGGCGGGCCCCTCCCTCGCGGGTGAAAAACTCACTCCGCTCTCCCAGTCCTCGCTCCTGCAGGTGCGGAACCGGGAGCCGTCTCGCGTGGCGGAATCCCTCGCGCTCCTCAAGGCTCAACGCCGCGACCTCGGGCTGAAACCCGAGGATGACTTCAAGCTGGCGGGCGCCCACACGGATCGCTTCGGCCAGACCCATGCCCACTTCCAGCAGCTCCACCAGGGCGTACCGGTGTGGGGCGCCATGGCCATCACCCATATGAGCCCGGCCGGAATGCGCCTGCCGGTGACGAAGGAGGGCCTGCGCACGGGCATCCGCGTGGGCCTGCGGCCGACGGTGGACGCGGCGAGTGCCATCTCCCTGGCCACCCTGGAGCTGGCCCCGGGCGGCCTCATGGGTGCCGAGCCGAAGGCCGAGCTCGTCATCTATCCCCAGACGCGGCGGGTGAAGCTCGCGGACAAGCCCTACGCGGAGCTGAACGCGGTGGACTTCGCCGAGGAGGTGACGGGCTACCGGCTCGCCTGGCACGTCCACACCGAGCTGGACAACCCCAAGGACGGCATCGTCCACACGGACTTCATCCTCGACGCGCGCACCGGCAAGGTGATCAAGCGGTGGAACTCGCTGGAGACGGCCGCGGCCACCGGCAAGGGCCTCTCGCAGTACAGCGGCGAGGTGCGGCTCGACACCTGGCAGCATCCCGACGGCAGCTTCGAGCTGCGCGATACGACCCGGAGCTCCGGCGCGGGCAACCGCACCTATGACGTGGCGCACGCGCGGGTGGACCTCGGACTGCCCGCCACGCTCTACCCCTACATCGACGCGGACAACACCTGGGGCGACGGGAACAACTACAAGGATGGCGGGCCCACGCGCGACGACAACGGCCAGACGGCCGCCGTGGACGCGCACTTCGGCCTGCAGTCGACGTGGGACTATTACAAGAAGATCCACGGCCGCAACGGCATCGATGACCGGGGCACGCCCACCTACAACCGGGTGCACGTCGCCAACCTCTACAACAACGCCTTCTGGAGCGGCGGCTGCTTCTGCATGAGCTACGGCGACGGCTCCTACCCGGCGCCCGGCGGCGTCAAGTCCCTGGCCTCGCTGGACGTGTCCGCCCACGAGCTGAGCCACGGCGTCATGTCCCAGACGGCCCGGCTCATCTACGCCGGCGAGTCCGGCGGCCTGAACGAGGCCAACTCCGACATCTTCGGCACCATGACGGAGTTCTGGGTGCGCAACGGCCGGGGCAACACCATCGGCGACACCGGGGCCAACTGGACCATGGGTGAGGATCTGTCCGATTCGCCCATGCGCTACATGTACAAGCCGAGCAAGGACGGCGTGAGCCCGGATGCCTGGTCCCCCAGCCTCAACAGCATCGACGTCCACTTCAGCAGCGGGCCGATGAACCGCGCCTTCTACTTCCTGTCCCAGGGCGCGAAGAAGAAGACGGACACGCCCGACGACTACGCCAGCGACTTCCTGCCCAGCGGCATGACGGGCATCGGCAACGACAAGGCCGCGGCCATCTGGTACCGGGCCGTCACCGTCTACCTGTACCCGTCGGCCAACTACAAGATGGCCCGCACGGCCAGCCTCGAGTCGGCGGCGGACCTCTTCGGCTCCCAGTCCAACGAGTACCACGCGGTGGAGAACGCCTTCGCCGCCATCAACGTGGGCTACACCGGCGGCACCTATGACGACCGGACGCCCCCGTCGGCCACCGCGAGCGTCTCGGGCAATGCGCCCGTCCTCCAGCTCAACGCGACGGCCACGGACAACGTGGGCGTGAAGCGGGTGGACTTCTTCGTCGATGGCACCCAGGTGGGCACGGACCCCTCGCTGCCCTTCAGCATTCCGTTCGACGTCTCCATGCTCGACAACGGGCCGCACGATCTCTCCGTGGTGGCTCACGACGCGGCGGGCAACTACACCCTGTCGGAGGGCTACACCTTCACGGTGGCCCACCGCATCACCCAGCTCCTCCAGGATCCCAGCTTCGAGAACGACGGCCTGGGCTGGGAGGCAGAGCCCCGCGGCAACATCAACAACCCCATCAACACCGCGCGCACCGGCACCGCCATGGTCTGGCTCAACGGCTATGGCGAGGTGCACAAGGACAACCTGTACCAGGACGTCACCATCCCGGCCTCCGCCACCCACACCTCGCTGTCCTTCTGGATGAAGCTGGAGACCGATGAGCCGGGCCCCGAGGTCCGGGACACGCTCGTGCTGCAGGTGCGTGACACCTCGGGCGAGGTGCTGGAGACGCTCGCCACCTGGTCCAACCTGGACGCCACGCTCGGCTACGTGCAGCGCAGCTTCGACCTCAGCGCGTACGCGGGCCAGACCATCCGCGTGTACCTGGAGGGCAACGAGGACGAGCAGGACGCCACCGGCTTCCTCATCGACGACTTCTCGCTGCGCGTCATCGACTCGCGCGACACCGAGGCCCCGTCCGTGGTGGCCCATGTCACCACCTCCGACAGCCACGTGGAGCTCTCCGCGGAAGTCTCCGACAACGGCTACGTCGGCGCCGTCGAGTTCTTCCTGGACGGAGAGTCCCTGGGGCAGTCGGCCGGGTCCTTCTCCAAGCTCGTGGAGCTCTCGACGCTGAGCAACGGCATGCACACCCTCGTGGCCCGGGCCACGGACTCGGCCGGCAACACGACGGATTCGGCCACGGTGCGCTTCGTCCTCGACACCACCCGCGGCCAGATCATCCGCAACCCGAGCTTCGAGAACTACACCACTCCGATCTGGTCCCTGGGCACGACCCGGACCGGGTCGATCGGCTTCTACAACAGCATCCCGCACGAGGGGGCGATCCACATCCTCTTCCGGGGTGACCGGGGTCCCAACAAGTCGGCCCTGTACCAGACCGTCACCATCCCGGCGAACGCCTCGGCGGCCACCTACAGCTTCTGGCTGCAGACCATCAATGGCGCGTTCTCCGACGGCAAGGTGCATGACACCTTCAAGGTCCAGGTGCGGGATTCGGCCGGCAAGGAGCTGCGGACGCTCGCGACGTACTCGAACCTGGACAACAGCGACGACTATGTCGAGCACCGCTTCGACCTGAGCGCCTTCAAGGGACAGACGATCCGGCTCTACTTCGAGTCCGAGTTCGTCGCCCCGCAGATCCCGGGCTCCGCCGCGTACTTCCTCCTGGATGACGTCGAGCTCCACGTCTCGACCGCCACGGACGTGCAGCCCCCCGCGCTGACCGCTTCGGTGGATGGCTCGTACGGGACGATCCAGCTCAACGCCACGGTGAGCGACAACGCCTGGACGTCGAAGCTCGAGTTCTTCGTGGACGGCAACCCCGTGGCCGAGCGCATCGACCCGAACGGCACCTACCAGATTCCGTTCGATGCGACCGGGCTGTCCAACGGCTCCCACACGCTGATGGTCAAGGCGAAGGACATCTCGGGCAACGAGTCCCAGGCGGAGGCGTCCTTCTCCATCCTCCACGCCAGGACGGACGACACGGCCGCGCCGGTCGTCAGCTCCGTCACCGCCGACCGCGTGTTCGAGTTCTTCACGCTCAGGGCCAACGTCAGCGATGACACGGGCGTCACCCACGTGGAGTACTACGTGGACGGAGTCCCCGTGGGCCGGGGCTACGCGCCGGCGTACGAGCTCGTCTACAAGGCCGTCCTGCTGGCCGAGGGCCAGCACACGGTGAAGGCGCTGGCGTACGACGCCTATGGCCACTCCGGCGAGGGGACGACCACGCTCGAGTTCACGCCGCCCTTCCTCACCATCTCTCCCGCCCGGGTGGTGGTGGCGGTGGGTGGCACGGCCAGCTTCTCCGCGAGCGTGGAGAACGCGAACGACACGTCGGTGAGCTGGGCCGTGAAGGAGGGGAACACCTGCGGCACCATCACCGCCACGGGTGCGTACTCGGCCACCACGACCGCTGGCACCTGCCGCATCTCCGCCACCAGCAACGCCCACAGGGCCACGAGCGCCACGGCCACCGTCATCGTCTACACCGGCGACCTCAACGGCGACGGCATCGTGGACGGTGAGGACATGGGCCTGATGGCCCAGGCGTACGGCAGTGACTCGAGCCAGCCGACCTACGACACGACCGCGGACCTCGATGCCGACAGCTCCGTGAACGACAACGACGCCACCCTCTTCGTCAGCCAGTTCGGACGGTAATCCATGAAAACGTTGATCAAACTCATTGTTCCGCTCCTGCTCGGAACGCTCGTCGCCTGCGGCGACCCGGACGCGGGCCCGGTGACCGTCTCGCCGAAGACCGTCTCGGTGAAGGCCGGTGACAGCACCTCCCTCTCCGCCACCGTCCAGGACGCCAAGGAGCCGCGGATCCTCTGGTCGGTGGAGGGTGGTGACGGCAACGGCACCATCACCAGCTCGGGCGTCTACACGGCGCCCACCACGGCGGGCACGTACACCGTCGTGGCCACCAACGCGGTCGACACCTCGAAGAAGGACACGGCCACCATCACCGTGCTCCAGGCCGTGGTCATCGCCATCGAGCCGTCGTCCGCGACGCTCCCCACCGCGGGCAGCACCACCTTCACCGCGCGGGTGACGGGGGCCGATGACACCGCCGTCACCTGGTCCCTCCTGGAGGGCGCGGCCGGTGGCACCATCACCGACCAGGGCGTGTACACGGCGCCCACCACGCCGGGCACCTACACCGTCGTCGCCACCAGCGTGGCCGATCCCCGCCGCCAGGGCACCCTCCGGGTGAACGTGGTGCCGGTGACGATCGCGCTCACGCCCGGGACGGACACGGTGGATCAGGGCGCGGTGGTGGAGTTCTCCGCGAGCGTGACGGGCACCCCCAACACGGCGGTGACCTGGTCCGTGGAGGGCGGCGCCAACAACGGCACCATCACCAGCTCCGGCATCTACACGGCGCCGAACATCGAGGGCACGTACACCATCCTCGCCACCAGCGTGGCCGATCCCACGAAGAAGGGCAGCGCCACCCTGACGGTGCGCCCCATCGCCGTGAGCCTCACCCCGGCCCAGCCGAGCACCCACACCACGGGCAGCCTGACGTTCTCCGCCTCGGTGACGGGCACCAAGGGCAGCACGGCGGTGACCTGGTCCGTGGAGGGCGGTGCCAACAACGGCACCATCGACGGCTCGGGCGTGTACACGGCGCCCTCGCGCGGCGGCACCTACACCGTCGTCGCCACCAGCGTGGCCGATCCCACGAAGAAGGCCACCGTCCAGGTGACGGTGGTGGGGGTGAACGTGACGGTCTCCCCGGAGGAGGCGACGCTCGACCAGGGCGCCACCGCGACCTTCACCTCGGAGGTCACGGGCACCACGGGCAGCACGGCGGTGACCTGGTCCGTGGAGGGCGGTGCCAGCAACGGCACCATCACCAACTCGGGCACCTACACGGCTCCGAACCGCAAGGGCACCTACACCGTCATCGCCACCAGCGTGACGGACACGACCAAGCGGGACACCGTCACCATCACCGTCCCGGACGTGGAGATCTCCCTCACGCCCACCTCCAAGACGCTCACCGCGCGTGAGTCGACCACCTTCACGGCCACCGTGAAGGGCACCACGCGCAAGGGAGTGACCTGGTCCGTGGGTGGCGGTTCCAGCCGCGGGACGATCACCGCCGACGGCCTCTACACCGCCCCCGCCGCCGCCGCCGGCCGGTTCACGGTGGTGGCCACCAGCGTGGGTGACCCGACGAAGACGGCCTCCGCCGTCGTCACCGTGCCAGCCGCCACGGGCATCACCTACGAGGATCCGCAGAGCACCGGCTGGAGGTTGATCAAGAACGCCGCGCTGTCCACGGACAGCCGCCTCGTGCTGGACCTGATGGCGCCCGCGGGGACGTTGGGCCGGGGCGTGGATCTGACGCTCTCGGCCGACCAGCCTCGCGCCTCCTGGGCGAAGCTGAGCAGCGGGGACTCCGAGTACGCGCTCAACCACGCCTTCGATCTGGGCAGTGGGCCGCAGCTCTTCAAGAGCTCCGTCAAGGAGAGCACCCTGCTCGTGGGCGCGTTCCAGAAGGGCACCGCCGCCCCGGCGGCGTCCTTCAACGGCCCCGTGCTCTCGGTGGCGCTGGACCTGAAGACGGGCCCCGCTTTGCCGTCGGGCCCGGTCCGGCTCCAGGTCTCCAAGGCCCATGCGCTGCCGGAGAACGGCACCCTGAGCCCCATCGACGTGGCCGTGGGCTCGCTCACCGCCCGGTGAGCTGAACCCTCGCGTTTCGCAGGATGAACGGCGGCCTCATTTCAGTGAGGCCGCCGTTTTTTATTTTCAACGGAGCCGAGAGGAGTTTCTCTCGAAACTTCGGAAAAAACCGAACCTTCGCTGGAGTGACGAAGCGCGGAAAAGCTACACTCCGCGCCAACCCGGAGGGCGCATGAATACCCAAGGAAACAGGTTCACCCCCGTTGTCCAGCACTCCCAGCGGCACGGTGCCAACCTCGCGCTGCAGCGTTTCCTGGAGCAGCACCCGGCGATCGAGTCGGTCCAGGACTTCATCAATCACTGTCATGCACGGGGCGGCGAGGCCCTCTTCCACGGCAGGTGCCGGGAGCTCGGGTTGGATCCGAACGAGCTCTACACCAGCCGTACGGCCGAGCTGGCCGACTGGGTCTGCATCGCCTCGGAGGAGCCCGCCACCGCGGAGTCCCTGCTCGCCGTCGGCTGAGCGGACCGGCCTACCCCACCCTGGCGAGGGCCAGCCGGCCCTCCCAACGTTCCTCGAGAGCCTTCACCAGTCCCTGGTGTTCGGGAGCCTTCAGTGAGGGATCTCTCGCCAGGATGCTCCGAGCCTCCTGCTGCGCCATCGACAGCAGATCCCCATCCCGCGCGAGGTTCGCCACCGCCAGCTCCGGCATGCCGCTCTGCCGCGTGCCGAGGAACTCGCCCGGGCCGCGGATCTCCAGATCCTTCTCCGCGATGACGAAGCCGTCGGTGCTGTGCTCCATCACGCCGAGCCGCTCGGAGGACACCATCGACGAGCGCGCCAGGTTGGCCACGAGGTAGCAATAGCTCACCGCCGCGCCCCGGCCCACGCGCCCGCGCAGCTGGTGCAGCTGCGACAGGCCGAAGCGCTCGGCGGATTCGATCACCATCACCGACGCGTTCGGCACGTCCACGCCCACCTCCACCACGGTGGTGCAGACGAGCAGCTGGATGGTGCCGGCCCGGAAGGCGTCCATCACCAGATCCTTCTCCTCGGGCTTCATGCGCCCGTGGAGCAGGCCCACCTCCACGCCAGGGAACACCTGCCGCAGCTTGTCGGCGCCGCGCGTGGCGTCCTCCAGATCCAGCTTCTCCGACTCCTCCACCAGCGGATACACCACGTAGGCCTGGTGGCCCTTCTGCACCTCGGACGCCACGGCCTCGTACACACGCGCGCGCTGCTTGTCGTTGAAGACGCGCGTCTTCACCGGCGTGCGCCCCGGCGGCAGCTCGTCGATGATGGACACGTCCAGGTCCCCGTACAGCGTCATCGCCAGCGTGCGCGGAATGGGCGTCGCCGTCATCACCAGCACGTCCGGGTGCACGCCCTTGCTCATCAGCGTGTGCCGCTGCAGCACGCCGAAGCGGTGCTGCTCGTCGATGACCACGAAGCCCAGCTTCTGGAAGCCCATGTCCTCCTGGACGAGCGCGTGCGTGCCCACCGCCAGGTGGATCTCCCCGCGCGCCACCGCGTCGCGGATCTCCCGCTTGCGCTTCGCCGTCCCCGCCGCGCTCACCAGCCCCACCTTGTAGCCCAGCG
The DNA here is from genome assembly GCF_024623785.1 of Archangium lipolyticum. Classification (NCBI taxonomy): domain Bacteria; kingdom Pseudomonadati; phylum Myxococcota; class Myxococcia; order Myxococcales; family Archangiaceae; genus Archangium; species Archangium lipolyticum. The sequence continues at coordinate 120,125 of NZ_JANKBZ010000028.1, read as the reverse complement.
GCTCCAGCAGCTTGCGGAACGTCCGCTCATGCTGCTCCGCGAGGATCTCCGTGGGCGCCATCACCGCCACCTGGTAGCCGTCCTGCAACGCCAGCAGCGACGCCACCACCGCCACCGCCGTCTTCCCCGACCCCACGTCCCCCTGCACCAGCCGGTTCATCGGCTCGGGACGGCCCATGTCCTGGGCCACCTCGCCAATCACCTTCTTCTGCGCCCCCGTGAGCTGGAACGGCAGCGCCCCGCGCGCCTTCTCCAGCCTCGGCTCCGACACGTCGAAGGTGATGCCCTTCTCCTGCTTCACCCCCTGCCGCTTCAGCCCCACGCCCAGTTGCAGGAAGAACAGCTCGTCGAACGCCAGCCTCCGGTGCGCCGGGCTCAGGTGCCGGTCCAGCATCTCCGGATCCGCGTCCTCCGACGGGAAGTGGATGGCCCGCAGCGCCTCCGGCAGCGTCATCAGGCCCAGCTTCTTGCGCAGGCCCTCCGGCAGCGGCTCCTCCACGTGGTTCGAGTAGGACTCGCTCACCACCGAGGCCAGCTCCCGGAACATCCGCTGGTCTCCCCGCTCGAAGCCCGGGTACACCGGGACGATCCGGTTGAAGTGCACCGAGGACCCCTCAAGATCCTCCGCCGGTTCGATCTCCGGGTGCGCCATCTCGCGCCCCGACAGCGAGGCCCTCACCTCTCCGGACAGCACCAGCCGCTTGCCCACCGGAAAGCGCTGCTTCAGCCACGGACCCGCGTTGAAGTACGTCGCCGCGATGCTCCCCGAGCGGTCCGCCACCACCGCCCGGAAGTAGCGCTTGCCCGTCCGGCTCGGCACGAAGTCCGCCAGCTTTACCTCGCCCACCGTCACGCCCCTCTCCCCGGGCATGAGCTCCGCGATGGAGAGCAGCTTGCGCCGATCCTCGTAGCAGCGCGGCAGCAGGAAGAGGATGTCCCCCACCCGCTTCAGCCCCTTCTTGTTCAGCGCCGCCAACAGACGCGGGCCCAGCTTCTTGCCCATCGTCTTCAGCGGAATCGCCAGCGGCCCCGAGCGCGGCGCGATCGACAGCAGCTTCGCCTCCGCACGGGACTCCTCCTGCCCCTTCGCCACCCGCTTCTTGCGCTTCCCCGACGTGGGTTTTTCCGCCGGCTCGGGCTTCTTCGACTCCGCGGCAGGCGGGGGTCTCGCGAGGGTCCGTGTAGGGGGCGCCGGGGCTCGGAGAGGCGCGGTTCTGCTCCCGGGGGGCGGAGGGGCCGGGGCCCTCGATTTCCACTCGGGGACTACTTCGGGACGACCCTCACCCCGTCCCTCTCCCAGGGGGAGAGGGCTCGACCCGGGGCCCGAGATACCCTCACCCCGTCCCTCTCCCGGAGGGAGAGGGGTGGTTGGGGTTGGGGGGGTGTTCGCTACCTGGGCCAGCTCGTCCGGAAGCTGGACTCCACTCAGCTTCAGGCCCGCCACCACCCTCCGCAACGCCGCCTTGCGCCTGTCCAACGTCGGGTGGTCCACGTGCGGCAACGCCGCCCGCAAGTGCTTCAACGCCTCCGCGTCCACCCCCGTGGCCCCCGCCAGCGTGCGCTCCAACAGACCGCGCAGGTCCTTCACCGTCGACAGATGGGCGAAGTCACTCCGGCAGGCATATTTCAGGGGTCCAACGAGGCTGGCGAGCGGGTGGTTCACAGGCGGATCCGAACGTCTCATCCTAAGGCGAGGTCAGCTCTCCGCCACCAGAACGACACAGGGGAGCGAGCTCGTGCCCGCTCCCCCGTCTGGTCGCCCTCGCGGCGACGGTTCAACTCTCGGAGGACTCGTCCTGGGGATCCTCGAAGCGGATCTCCTGGACCTCGTACTCGCGCACGCCACCCGGGCTCTGCACCGTGGCGACGTCGCCCACCTTCTTGCCGATCAGCGCCCGCGCCACCGGCGAGGTGACGGCGATCCACCGCTTCTTCAGATCCGCCTCCAGCTCGCCCACCAGGCGGTAGGAGACCGTCTTGTCCGTCTCCACGTCCAGGAGATCCACCGTCGCGCCGAAGACGACCTTGTCCCCGCCCAGCTTGCTCGGGTCGATGACCTCGGCCCGGGCAATCCAGTCGTTCAGGTCCAGGATGCGGCCCTCGATGTGCGACTGCTTCTCCTTGGCCGCGTGGTACTCGGCGTTCTCGCGCAGGTCCCCGTGCGCGCGCGCCACCTCAATCTCCTTGGAGATCTTCCCGCGCTCGACGGTCTGAAGGTGCTTCAGCTCCGCCTTCAGCTTCCGCAGACCCGAGGGGGTCATCGGAATGTTCCCGCTCCCACTCATCGAAACGACTCCTTCCCACGCCAAAAGGTGAACGCCCGGCCCCACCACCCTCCTTCACGATGGCGGCGGCCGGGCCGAAAGGGAAACTGTAAGAGGACTTTGACAGGCTGGTCAACGAAACCCGCCCATCGCACAAGCGACGATGCGGCACTCGCCCTACCGGCCGGCCGGACTTCTGGCATGCTGCCACACCGTGCTGTCCATCCAAGAGCTCCGCGCCCTCGGCGCGTCACTGTCCATGGGGGCCTTCCGCCGTCAGCTCGGCCCCTTCGTGTTCATCCAGCGCTCGCCCGGCCTGCCGTCCGCCGCCGTGCTCGAGCCCACGCGCGTGGCCTCGTCCGAGGCCATCGAGCGCGGCATGCTCACCCTGCTCTTCGAGTTCGAGAACCTGCTCATCACCACCCTCCCCCCGCTCGACCGGGTGGAGGAACTGAGCGTGGGCCGGCTGCCGGACTGCGACCTGTTCATCGACGACACGTCGGTGTCCAAGCGCCACGCGGTGCTCAAGTGGAACGAGGCCCAGGGCCGCTGCACGGTGAAAGACCTCGGCTCCACCAACGGCACCTTCCTCAACGGGCAGAACCTCTCCACCCGTGAGGCCACGCTGAAGGACGGCGACATCCTCAGCTTCGGAAATGTTCAGTTCTGGTACCTGCTGACGGACACGCTGCACACCCGGCTGGGCGCCGGGAAGCCTCCGCCGCGCTGAGCCTCAGCGCTGCTGCTGCTGTGGCTGCCAGCCCGCCGCGGGGTTCTTGCGGGCGGTGGCGAAGGCGGCGTGGAGCGCGTCCACCTCGCCGCCCACCTCGCCCGCGTACTGCACGGCGTGGATGTTGTAGAGGTCCTGCACGGCCTCCAGCCGCCGGAACACATCCTTGAGGCCCGCGCGATCCCTGGACTGGAGCGCGCACTGCGCCTCGCGGTCGCGGAACTGGTGCAACCAGGCGGTGCGGAACCGCATCCACTCCTGGTCCACCTTGCGAGCCGGCGAGGTGCGCACCAGGGTCTCCCGCTCGGACTCGAGCTGCTTCCAGAGGGAGTCCGCCGCGTCGAGGCACTCGCGGTAGGAGAGCACCTGCTCGGCCGAAGGCTTCTTCTCCGGCGTCATCGCCGCCACCGAGCGCGTCACGCTGATGATGATCGCCAGGCAGAAGACACTCACCACGGCGATGTAGAGGCCGTAGGCGGCGACTCGGAAGGGGCGGTAACGGGGGTCTTTCCGGGGATCGGGCGCGGACACGGGGCCCGTCTTACGACCGCGCGCCCCTCGTGGCAACGTCCGGGTGAACGGCCCTTCTGGACGCGCAAGCGGCATCTGTCGAAGAATCACCACCATTGCACGAGGTGCGGGGGGCGGTGGTCGGGATGAACGCGGGTGGGCGGCATCCCCTCTCCACGTCATGACACGATATGACCTACACATTCGCGCCTCGCCCCGGCAACGAGTCCCAACAGGAAGAAGAATCGAGCCGGGCCGCCCCCTCCACGGGAGCTCCGGCGGGAATGCCGCGGTACCTCCAGCACACCGTGCAACGCATGCTTCAGGCGGAGCACGAGGTGGCTTCCCCGGGAGCGGTCGTCCCGAGCCAAGGCGCGGCCCCCGTCTCGGAAGACGTGCTCGCGGCCTACCACGTGCTGCGCGGGGCGATCTCCCCCGCGGAGTGGGCCCGGCTCAACGGCGCCGCCCGCGCACGGGGGGTCGGCTCGGCGGCCACTCCCGGACAACGGGGACAGGTGCTGCGCGAGGTGCAGGTGCCGCTCGACCGGCTTCTCTACCCGAGGCTCGCCTCGGGTGATGCGGGAGGCGGCAACTGGAAGATCCGTCTCTTCCAGCAGCTCACCTCGGGCGGGGACTCGCAGCGCATTGGCATCCTCCTGGTGGATGAGGTGCTGCGACGCTGGCGCCCCGCGCATGCGGATCTGCTGGGCACCCCTGTCCGCGTAGCGCTGGTGGACCCCCAGGCGGAGACCGCCACGGCCACCTCGCTCGTCTTCCAACTGCGGGGAAGGGCGATTCCCACGCTGGACGGGGCCCTGTTCCTGGGTCAGGTGGACCCGGAGGGAATGGAGGCCGTGCAGGCGCAGGTGGCCGCCGAGGCGGACGGTGTCCGGCAGCTCGCGGAGTTGGACGCGCTCGTCACCCGCGCCATCTCCGACAGCCGGGCGATCATCTCCCGTGAATACCGCCGCGTCGCATCCAGTACGGTGCGAGGGTGGATGGCCTTCCTGGAGCAGCTCCAGGCGCGGGTCTCCGGCTTCTCCCAGGAGCACGCGGACCTGACCGGCCTGGCCATGGGCATCTCCAGCCGGCTCTCCACCTTCCTCACCGCCGAGGCGCGCCCCTTCGCCACCGGGCACGCGGAGGCGATGGCCCGCGCCCAACCAACCGAATCCTACGGAGAGCGCGAGACCCGGCAGATCCACGAGTCCATGGACCGGGCCGGGCAATTGATGCAGGGAGCCTGGTACGAGCGGCTGTTCGCGGGCCAGGAGGTGGTGGCCGCCGGGAACCGGGCCACGAACTATGGCCTCGCGAACGTGATGACCGGAGGCGCGCCGGAGGCCAGCCGGGAGATGCACGAGGCCTTCCGCGCGGGAGACATCTCCCTGGAGGACTTCGAGCAGGGCGTGCACCAGGTCCAGGTGCGCGGAGCCATCGTCGGGACGCTCAACGTGGCGCTGCTGGTGGCTGGCGGCTTCCTCTCGGGGCCCCTGATGGGCGCGGCCCCCACGCTGCTGAGGCAGGCGCTCGTCCTGGGCGGCCTCGGCGCGTTCAGCACGGCGGCGATGATGACGGCCGAGTCCGCCTACACCGCCTACACGCCCCTGTCCGGTGCCTACGCACAAGCGCTCTGGCGGCAACACCAGTACACCCCGGGGCAGATCGCGCGGGCCTCGGCCCTGTCCTTCGGGCTGGGCGCCGCGATGCCGCTGGCGGGGCGGCTGGTGGGCCGGCTGCTCTCGCGCGTGGACGTCCGGGCGCTGCAGACGATGGCGCGGGCGAGCGCGTCCGGGCAGGCGCTCCAACCCGTGCCGGGCCTGTCCGTGCAACAGGTGTCCCCGGGCGTGCTGCAGGTGTCCATCGCCGGAGAGGCGGGCCACATCCACGTCACCGCGGAAGGCTTCACCGTCTTCGGCCCTGCCGGCCAACACGGCACCCTCACGCCCCTGGGGAATGGGACGTGGCGGAGCGTGAGGCCCGAGTTGCTCGCGCAGCACCCCACACTGGCACCGTTCCGCGGCGGTCCCCTCCTCTCTTCCGGAGGAACGCCGCTGGGCGTGGTGACGACGGAGGATGCGTGGCTGGTGCTCTCCCAGCAACACGGTGTGGCGGGGAGGTGGGGCCGCTACGCGCTACCCGCGCAGGCCGCGTCGATCGAGGAGCTGCTCGCGGCGGGGGGGAGCCGCGTTCTCGGGCCCGCGCCGGGCACGCCGCTCGCACTGCCGCCTGGGGCACAGCCACCGGCCGCCCTGCCTTCAGGCGCCGCACCGTGGTTGCTGCCCTCGCCACCCGGGCCCCTCCCTCCACTGCTGCCCCCGTTCCCCATCTCGCCCCAGACGGAGCGGCTGCGTGCCATCGCCCAGGCGCTCACGCGCAGCCACGAGGACATCATGGACATGATCCGGATGGCTCCGAGCAGCCGCGAGGAAGAGCGCTACGCCACGCTGTTGCAGCTCCGCAACGTACACAACGCCCCCTACCCGCCAGAGTTCGCGGGCTACATGCTGGAATCCACCGTCGCCGAGAACCAGGCGGCCATTGCCACGGCGAGGGAGCAGCTCCGGGCGCTGTCTCCAGACGTGGTCGTGGGCATCGAGCGCGGCGGCGCCTTCCTCGCCGAGGCCACGACCTTCGGCGACGAGCTGCTGCGTCCCCGCCTGCGTGCCCTGCCGAGCGTGAAGGCTCCCAAGACGGCCAAGACGAAATACGACACCGCGGCGATGCGGCAGTCCTTCGAGGCCCTCATCCAGGGTGGGGCGCGTCACATCGTCGTGGTGGACGCGTACATGGGCGGGCGTACGGCCGGCGAGCTGCGTGACACCATCTACAAGCCGTTGGTGCAGCGCTACCCGGACGTACGCATCGACACCCTGTGGTTGCGAGAGGAATTCGGTTTCGAGCGATTGGGTGGCATGGGCGTGACGGTGAGACCGCCGCGCCAGATCCCCCCGGGCTCTCCGCTGGCACCACGCCTCCAGACGCTCACGGTGCCGGTGTCCTTCGTGCTCGGCGATGACATGAACATGGTGGTGGACCGCTCTCCGGCCTCGCGCGAGCCGCTGCGCATCTTCAATGACCGCGGCGAGGTGATCCAGACCATCCACCCGCGCGAGGGCGAGACGACACGAGACGCGCTGATCCGGCTGCTGAACGGGCTCGGGCCGTGAGCCTCAACGCGGCGTGTAGTCCACCATCAGCCGCAGCTCGAAGCGGGCCTCCCAGGGCTCCAGCATCCGGCGATCGAAGGTGTCCGCATCGAAGGTGATGTTGACGTAGATGCAGGGGAAGACACCACCGGTGTTCTCCCGGATGGCGTCTTCCTCGAGATCCTCGTCGATGACGTCCTCGGGCGATTCGAGGCTGCGGGCGAAGTAGCCCTTGATGCGCTTCTCCGCGACCCACTGGCGTGGCAGCTCCTGCAACCGCCCGAGCACCTCGAGGGACTGATAGGCGCTCTCCGAACCTTGGGTGGTGACGTACTCTCTGCAGGCCAGAACGGCCATGGTGGCTCCCCGCCTTCCACGTGGAAACGGAGAGAAGGTACGCCTTCGGCGCGCCGGCCGCGAGATCCTCTCGCATGCCGGGTGGGAAAGCCCGGCAGGCCCCTGCGACGTGCGATACACGCGTGGGTCGAAGCGCATTCTGCCGTTGCTGATGGTGGGTGTTCTGACCAGCGGAGCCACTCCTCGGAAGCCTGCTCCCGCGGTTGATTCATGGGCGGTCATCTCCGCATGTGGGGACTCACGATGACGTCGCTGAGCGTGACGGCCTCCAGGGGGACCCTCTGGACGTGCCGGGGGCCCACCTGCGGCGAGGAGTCCGTGGAGATGGATGCGCCCGACGGAAAGCCTCGCCTCGACCTCACGCCCAAGGCCCTGCACACGAAAGCGAACGACGGGAAGCTCACCAGCGAGCACCCCGCCTTTCATGGGAGCCTCTTCATCGGGCGCATCACGGCCTCGCCTCCGGCGGGCACCCGGGATGACCCGGATGCTCCGGCCAGGGGGAGCGCTGGAGCCCGATAGCCGCAGGGACGACAACCCCGCCCACCTGGACGCGCTTCTGCGCGCCTACGAGCGTCTCCCGGAGATCGGCGGGCGCTCAGTCCCTCGAGGCCCGCGGCTGTGCGCCAATGCACGGCGGCACCCCACCGTCGTCCGCTCCAAAGAGCTCCACGAAGGCCCGGCGATCGTGCGCGGGCAGGATGATCAGCTCCGGGTCCTGCGCGTGGAGTTGCACCAGCTTCGCCACCTCCGCCTGGGTGCGCGCGGAGTCTTCGTCGGTGAACCGCCGCATCAGCCACGATTTCCCCACGTTCCGATCGATGGATTCCCGCAGGTTGATGAGATCACCCACGTGCACGAAGCGCTGGCCCGGTGACACGTTCACGAACGTCGCCACGCTGCCCGGTGTGTGCCCGAAGGTCGGCACCACCACCACGGTGCCATCACCGAAGACGTCGAAGCGGGCCTCGTAGTTCGCGTACGGCTCCGCCGCGAAGGGAATGGGCACCATGCGGCCCTTCAAGGCCCGGGCATGCGCGGGGAGCACCACCCCACGCGGATGCTCCAGCTCCGCTTCGATGAGTTGCTTCTCCTCGGCGGCCAGCCACACCGGCACGTCCGGCAACGACGCCGCCCCGCCGGCATGATCGGCGTGCACGTGGGAGAGCAGCAGCGCCGTCGGCCGGGTCACCCCGAGCGCGGTGAGAGCCTCCTTCAAGTTCCGCCGTGGGACGTTGCGACCCGCGGTCTGCGAGAAGGTGAAGCGGCTCCAGGCGCCCAGCTCCCGCTGCTCCTCCTGCGCGTGGGGGGAGATGCCGGTGTCGAGCACGAGGTCGCCCTTCGGGTGGCGGATGACGAGCGCCGCGGAGGTGACCTCCCAGGTGGCGGCCACGGTGGAGCCGCCCGCGCCGTATCCCCCCGGCACCGTCACGCCTCCCGTGTCGACCCAGCACACCTGGATTGGCGCACCCGGGGCCGGCGGGGGCACGAAGGCGTGCGGCACCGCCGGGGGCAACGATGCGCACGCGGTGGACAGCAACGACAACACGATGAGCTTCCGCATGGGGTACCTCTCCTGAAGGTTCGACCGCAAGATGCCCGCCCGCCGCCCCATTTGCCTCCTGGATGTGGAAATGAGCGATATTCACGGTGTGAATCTCGCCACCTTCGACATGAACCTGCTCCGCGTGCTCGACGCGCTCTTCATCGAACAAAGCGTGGGGGGCGCGGCGGCGCGCTTGCGGCTCTCGCAGCCGGCCACCAGCAACGCGCTGGCGCGACTGCGCGACGCACTCGGAGACCCGCTCTTCGTGCGAGGCCGTCAGGGCATGGTGCCTACCGCCCGGGCCCGGGCCCTGCGCGGGCCGCTCACGCTCGCGCTGCGGCAGCTCCAGGAGGCCCTGGTGCCTCCCGAGGACTTCGTGCCCGAGACCGCGCGCCGCACCTTCGTGCTGGCCTCGAGCGACCACGCCCAGCTCCTCGTGCTCCCTCAGCTCGCGGCACGGCTCGCGCACTACCCCGGCGTGAAATTGCGCGTGGTGCCACTCCCGCGTGACTTCCCCACCCCAGAGCTGGAGTCCGGCGAGCTCGACCTGGTCCTCGGTGTCTTCGACCTCGCCCCGGGGGACCGCACGCCGCGAGGACTGCGGCGGCAGGTGCTGGTTCACGAGCGCTTCATGCTCGTTGGCCGCAAGCACCATCCCGCCCTGCGCGAGCCGCGGCGCCTGGATCTGTCGCTGCCACAGATGCATGTCTCCCCGCGCGGCGGCACCGAGGGGAGCTTCGAGCGCAAGACGAAGATCCGCCGCAACGTGGTGCTCTTCACCCCCCACTACCTCGTGGCGCCCTGGGTGCTGGCGAGCACCGACCTCATCGCCGCGCTGCCGGAGCGGGTGGCACGCCGCTTCGCCGAGGCCTTCCCGCTCACCGTGGTGCCGGTGGAGCTCCCTCACGAGCCGCTGCGCGTTCAGCAGCTCTGGCACCCGCATCGGCAACAGGATCCCGCGCACCGCTGGCTCCGTGAGCAGGTGCTCGCCGCCGCGCGCGCATCACCCGCCGGGTATTAGCGCAGCCTGAACTCGGCGGCCCCGCCCACATGGACGCGTTCCCGCGGGGCGCTCAGCCCTCGAGACTGACTCTGAACGCCCCCTTTCGTTCCGCCCTCGAATCGGGTACATCTTTCCCTGGAATTCGAGCAAATATCAAAATACAGGAATTCTCACATGTCGAGGCAGCTGCGTGATGGGTGCCGGGCCTTCGTCCTGGCCGTGTGTGTCAGCATTCCCGGGGTCGCGAGCGCGGAGCAGTTGCCCTACGGAGCCAATGCCTTTCCTGGCGTCATCAGGGCGTATGACTTCGACCAGGGGGGCGAAGGGATCGCCTACCACGACCTGGACGCGGTCAATACCTATCAGTATTACCGGCCTGGAGAGGCCGTGGACATCGGCGTTCGGGGCTCTGGGGACTACGAGGTCCGGGGCGCGCCGGGCGAGTGGCTCGAGTACACGATCGATGTGCCCACGGGTGGCCGCTACGAAGTCTCCCTCACCTACTCCCAGCCGAGCGGGAGCGCGCAGATCTCCCTCGGCCTCGATGGCGCGGCTCCCCTCCCCATCACGCTGCCGGCCACGGGCGGGCATGGCACCTTCCAGTCCTACAAGGTGACCACGCCCCTCGAGGTCACCCCGGGCCGTCACGTCCTGCGGTTCACGTTCGCCGGCGGGGACGTCTACCTGCGGCGGCTGTCCTCGGCCCTGCTTCCGGGGCGCTCCTTCTACTTGAGCCGCTCCGGAGCGGGGGTGAAGGACGGGTCCAGCTGGAGCCAGGCCTTCTCCGCGACGCAGCTCTCGACGGCGTTGAACCAGACGCTCGCGGCGGGAGACACGCTCTACGTCGCGGGCGGTCTCTACGAGAGCTCGACGCCGTATTCCTTCTCCCTCACCACGAGCGGAACGGAGGCGCTGCCCAAGAAGGTGGTGGGCGTGGACCTGGGCTCGGGCCTACCGGTCTTCAAGGGCCTGTGGACGCCCACGGATCCGGGCAGCAGCAACAAGAGCTACGCGTTCATCCGCTTCACGAACGCGCACCATTGGGACATCCAGGGGTTGCGCGCCGAGGGCTACTACCACGGCGTGCGGGCCGACGGCTCCTCCCACCTCCAGCTCGGTCAGCTGCACTTCACCCGCGTCCGGGAGGGCTTCGCGTTGAGCAACGTGTCCCAGGCGAAGCTGTTCCAGTCGGACGTGTCGCGCTACACCAAGCGGGGCATCCGCCTGACCGAGACCGTGTCGGAGCTGCTCGTGGAGGACTTCATCGCGGATGCCACGACAGGCGATTCCTCCTGGCCGACCGAGGCCTATCCCTTCGGTGTCTCCGTGGAGAACCCCGCCGACGCCGCCACGCCGGGCTCGCACGACCTGGTGTTCAACCGCGTCATCATGAAGAACAACACGTTCACTTCCACCTCCGGCTACCAGAACGGTGATGGCTTCTCCCTGGAGCGCACCGCCTCCAAGGTGTCCTTCTTGAATTCGGCGGCGTTCGACAACACGGATGGTGGTTGGGACGACAAGTCCCAGGCGGCCTACTACGAGAACTGCGTGGCGCTGCGCAACAAGCGCAACTTCCGTCTCTGGAACGACAACGCGCAGCCCACCGTCCTCAACAACGTGCTGGGCGCGTATGCCCAGAAGCGTGACACGTACAGCACCGCCGGCCTGTGGTCCCAGGGTTACGTGGAGGTCTACGACTCCACCTTCTTCGCCAACGAGGGCAGTGAGATCGTCCTCGAGAACAACACCACGCCCGCGGCTCGCGTGAAGCTCGTCCATTCCATCCTCTCGGACGCGGGGCCGTGCGGCGCCGTGGCCTCCAAGGAGGGCGGCACCACGCTGGAGCTGGTCGACAGCGTGGCCTGTGACGGCGCGGCGGGGACTCCGGTTCCCCTCCGTGCTCCGAGCGCGGGTTGGACGGGACAGCCCGCGGATGCCTTCAACCCCGTGAACACAACAGTCACCCAGGGTTACCGGTCCACTCCATGAACGAAAAAAACATGAAGCGCCGCGATTTCATCTACCTCTCCGCTCTGGGCACGATAGGACTGAGCCTGGCCTGCCGTGACGAGGAGACCCCAGTGGAACCCACTTCGACGCCCAAGGAACTCTGGATCTACGTCGGTACCTACACCTCGGGAGACGCTGGCAGCGAGGGCATCTACCTTTGCCGGTTGGACATGGCGACGGGCACTCTCGAGCGGGTGGGTGTCACCCGGGGCGTGCCCGAGCCGTCCTTCCTCGCCCTGGATCCGAAAGGCCGATACCTCTATGCCGTCAATGAATTGACGATATTCGACGGCAAACAGAGTGGCGCGGTGAGTGCCTTCGCCGTCGCTCCCCGGAGCCGTGAGCTGACCTTCATCAACTGGCAGCCCTCTCGGGGCGGTGCCCCCTGCTACCTGGAAGTGGATGCGACGGGCGCCTTCGTGCTGGTGGCCAACTACGTCGGCGGAAACGTCGCCGTCCTTCCCATCCAGGAGGGCGGCGGACTGGGCGCCGCCGTCGAGTTGAAGCAGCACCGGGGCTCGGGGCCCAAGCCCCAGCAGGACGGCCCGCACGCCCACCAGGCCCGGTTGGATGCCGCCAACCGGCACGTCCTGGTCTCCGACCTGGGGACGGACAAGATCATGACCTACCGGTTCGACGACAAGCTGGGCACGCTCACGCCCGGCGAGCCGTCCTCGGTCTCCAGCGCACCGGGAGCGGGACCGCGCCATCTGGACTTCCACCCCAATGGACGCCTCGCCTTCAGCATCAACGAGCTGGACTCCACCCTCACGGTCTTCTCCTATGACGGGACGCGAGGTGCGCTGACGGCGTTGCAGACCGTCTCCACCCTGCCCGATGGGCTCACCACGCCGAGCTACTGCGCGGACATCCACGTCAGCCCCGACGGCCGGTTCCTGTATGGCTCCAACCGCGGCCATGACAGCATCGCCGTGTTCGCCATCGACCCGGCCGGGACACTGACCTTCGTGGAGCACGTGACCACGAACATCCACTGGCCGCGCAACTTCGCCATCGATCCGACCGGTACGTACCTGCTGGTGGCCAATCAGAAGGGAAACTCCATCACCACCTTCCGGAGGAACGCACAGACCGGAAGGCTGACGCCCGTCGGCCAGCCCCTGGAGATCCCCGCCCCGACGTGCCTGCTGGTGGTTCCGCCCTCGGTCTGAGCCTCCACCCTGTTCCCGGCGTGAGCCACCAGGCGAGCATGGCCGTCAGAGGGTACGGCTCTGCTTCGTCATGGGCGTTCCAACCCGTGATACCTGGAGCAGATCCACATGTTCCGCATCGAGACCGAGAAAGAGCTTCTGAACGCATTCCGCTCGCGCGATCGCAAGCACGTCGAGCTGCCCAAGGGTACCCGCCTGCCCCTCTTCGTCCGCGACTACCTCGCGTGGGTGGATCCCTACGGCGTCCGCGTCTTCCTCGTGTTCACCGCTCCGGGCAGCAAGCGGCCCACCGGCATCACCTTCCGCCGCGATCAGCAGGGTGACAAGGCCCTGGCGCTCCGGGTGTGTGACTGGTGCCGCTCCTCGGGCTCGGCCGACCAGATCGGGCTGCTCACCACGGATGTCGACGCGAAGCGCCGGGTGGGCGTGAACCTCTGCCTGGATCTCCGCTGCAACGAGAAGTTGGAGGCGACGACGAACATGGCCGGTGGGAGTGTCCTCGATGAAAACAAGCAGCTCATCGAACGCATGGCCCGCTTCGCGAGCGAGGCGTTGGGCATGGAGCTCGGCTCGGAAGCGTCCTGACGCCAGAGCTCCAGCCCGCCTCACTCCTCACGGCCGCCCTGTCCCACACGCAGTGCCGGCGGCTCCACCGGGCCCTTGTTCCCCACGCGCAGGACGGCCGTGGACTCCTCGTCGCACCTGGCCTGCGGGGGGCTCGCGGTCTCGGGCACCTCGTTGGGCGGGGCCGCCGGCTCCGCCTTGAGCACCAGCGTCTCCTGGATCAGCCGGGCCAGGGCTTGTTGTCCGTGCGGATAGGGGGCGTGAGCTCCCGTCAGCCCGCAGAGCCGCTCGCGCAGCCGCTGCCCTCTCGGGGTGCGATCCTCGCTCCTCCACTGGAGCAACTCCATGATGGCGGCGTCCAGCTCCGGAGGCACGTCCGGGCGGAAGGCCGAGGGCGGCAGGAGCGACGGAGGCGGGGTGGGTTTCACCCGTTCGGAGATGTCGACTCCCTTGAAGAGGGAATGTCCCGTGAGCGCCTCGTGCAGCGTGACGCCGAGCGCGAAGAGATCCGCGCGCCCGTCGAAGGACTCGCCCCGGACCTGCTCCGGCGCCAGGTAGCCCAGCTTGCCGCGCACCCGGTTGGCCTGGGTGATGCCGACATGGGTGGCCGCCCGCGCCACCCCGAAGTCCCCCAGCTTCACCTCACCAATGCGTGACAGGAGGATGTTGGGCGGATTGACGTCCCGGTGGACCAGCCGCAGCAGCACGCCATTGCTCGAGGTGCGCCGGTGCACGTAGTCGAGCGCCTCGCCCAGCTCGGCCCCGATGTACGCCACCACCGCCGGCGGCAGCGGCCCATGGAGCTTGAGCAGCTCGCGCAGGGACATGCCCTCGATGTGCTCCATGGCCATGAAGTAGGTGTCCGCGAAGCGGCCCACGTCCAGCACCTGGATGATGTTGGGGTGGTTGAGCAGCGAGCCCAGCTCCGCCTCCCGGCGGAAGAGCGTGACGAAGTCCTCGTCCTCCGCGTAGGCCGGGAGGATGCGCTTGACGGCCACGACCTTCTCGAAGCCGCCCTCCGGGCTGTAGGTGGCGCGGAACACCTCGGCCATGCCTCCCACGCCCAGCCGCTCGTGGAGGAAGTACTTGCCCAGCAGATCCTTGGCGCGGATGGCGTGCAGGGCCTCCTCGGCCTTGCGCGTGAGGTGGCCGGCCACCAGCGCCGCCATGCCGCCCGTGATGACGTAGTAGACGGCGCGCTGCACCATGAGGGGCGGAGAGAACATCACCGGCACGGGCGGCGGCAGCCGGGGCAGGGCCACGAAGAAGTAGAGCAGCAGCATCTCGGCGGCCACGATGCAGCCCGCGAAGAGCGCCAGGCGCTTGGAGCGCAGCGCCGCGAGCACGATGAGCGTGCTCCAGAGGACGGCCGCGGGATTGGACAGCGCCTGCTCCGCATCCGCGAAGATGATGTCATAGGCGAAGAGCCACACGCCGGCGCCGGTCTCCAGGCAGACGTTGATCCAGCTGATGGCCGGGTGGAACCACCCCCGCCGCACCACCCGCGACAGCCCCCCGAAGTACACGCCGTAGAGCGCGCAGCTCCCGATGATGGCGAAGGCCCGGGGCCACCCCAGCTGCGGGCCCAGGCCCACCGCACACAAGAGGAAGAAGAAGGCCACCCCACTGTTGAACCAGGTCACGGAGGCTTCCCGGGCGGCAGCGTCCGCCCGGAGGTGCTCGGCGAGAAGCTGGGTGCCAACCGGAGCCAGGGTGTCTGAACGAGGGGGCTGGGGCATACGCCCCCCCATTCTCCGGGAGCCGGGACGGCAAGGCGAGTCCGCGACACACCCTCCCGGCGACATCCCCCCTGATGGGTGACGCTACTCCCAGGAGACGTCGTACACGAAGCGGGTGGCCCGCGGGCCGGGATCGCGCAACTCCACCCTCCCCTTGCGCTCGCAGCGGCGCAGGAACATCTCGAAAGCGCCCGCGAGCGCCTGGGCGAAGGTCCCCTCGAGCAGCAACAGGGGGGGGACGTCCTCCAGCCTCATCTCCACCCTGCCCCCCTCCGTCGACTCCCGGTGGGGCTGGTACACGAGCCGCCCGCTGTCGCGGAACGCCTGCTCCCACGCGTAGGTGGACCACTTGAGCAGCGCCTGGGGCGTCAGGCCGAAGAGCCGCACCGCGCCATCGAAGAAGGTCTGCAGCAGCGGGTAGGACGCCATGCGCTCCGACTGCTCGGAGAGGAATTGACGGAAGCCCGGAGTGCCCAGCGCCGCATGGAGCGCCTCGGTGAGCTTCATGCTCTCCTCCATCGGCACCCACCCCATCCGGGGGGTGGATTCAATGAGCGCGAGCGTCTGCTCGGGGACCCGTGGCAACACCCGGCGCTGTTTGTCGGCCGGCAGCGCCCGGGCCCCTTCGAGGATCATCCTGCAGACGAAGCCGCGGATGGCGGGCTGGAGGGACATGCCCCCTCATTGTGACACACCCTTCGCCCATTGTGATTTTCCGGAAAAGAAAAGGGCCCGGGTGTGAACCCGGGCCCTCGAAGGGGACAACCCTCACCCCGGCCCTCTCCCAGAGGGAGAGGGAGGAAGGCTCACTGCGCGGGCTGGGCCACCGGCTGCGCCGCGGGGGCAGCGGGCTGCGCCGCCGGAGCCGGAGCCGCCGCCGTGCCACCCGACATCGCCCGCCGCACCGTCGCGATACGGCCACGGAACTGCGGGATGAACTCGCTGGCCGGATGCTGCACCACGCCGTCATTGGCCATCTGCAGCGCCTTGTCCAGCTGGTTCGTCTCCTGGAAGGACTGCGCCAGCAGCAGCATCGCGTAGTCGCGGTTCTTCGCCTTCCGGTCGCCCTCGATGAAGCGCGTCAGCAGCGGCACCGCCTGGTCGTGCTTCTTCTCCATGTTGTAGGCCACGCCCAGGAAGAACGACGCGTCCATGAGCTGCTCCGCCGGAGGATTCATCGCCACGAAGCGCGACATCTCCTCGATGGTCGCCTTCATGTCGTTGCGGCGGAAGGCCGTCTTGCCCCGCTCGAACGCCGCGTCACCAATCTCACGCCGCAGCTGCGTCGCCTTGTCGTTGAGGGCATGGCGCTCCAACTGCGTCAGCTTCGAGGTGTCGAGCTTCACCAGCTCGTCCACGCCCTTGAGCCGCTCGTCACCCGGCAGGTTCGTCATCAGCCGGTACACCTCGGCCGCCGCGCGCTGGGACACCTGCACCGCCGCCACCTCCGTGCGCTGCTTGTCCAGCTGCGACGTCAGCTCGGCCACCGTCTTCTCCAGCCGCTCGCGCTCGGCGCTCGCCGTCGAGGTCTTCGCCGAGCTCACCATCACCGCGCCCGCCACGCACAATGCCGCGAAGATCGCGTACGCCACACCCGAGGAGATCCACTGCCGCTTCTGGAGATCCTCGTGACGCTTGCCAATGGCCTTCACCTCGGCGTGAAGGTTCTTGAGCAAGCTGTCCGTCTTGATCACGAGGTTGCGGGCCTCGATGACCTCCTTGCGGATCTCACTCAGTTCCTTGTTGCTTTGCTCCGGCTTCGTCTCAGCAGCAGCCATGGACATCTTCCTGTTGGGCCCGGAAATGATCTCGGCCTCTTCGCGCATCGTAGGGGCTCCCTCGGGCGGGTCTTTGATTTTTCACACCCGTCGTGTGTCGGCCCCAGGAACAGGCCCCTCACCCCGAGGAATTTCCGGTTCATCCCTCGAAGGCAGGGGGCCAGACAAGCGCCACCCTGCTAGGGAGGCGAGGTGAATGGACGATCCGGCTCCGGGGCGAACATGTACGTCACCCCCAGCGCGAACCAATTGCCGCCCGCGTTGTAGGAGGCCAGGTTCTTGAAGGCCTCCCGGGTGTTGAAGGCGCTCTGGCCGCGGGCGAAGGCCAGGCGGTACTCGGCGGTGAGTCCCCAGCGCGGGGAGAAGCGGAAGGTGGCTCCCACGGTGCCCACCCAGGCTTGCGTGAGCACTTCCTTGCGCCCCACATCCTCGGCGAACGAGTAGGCGAGCGTGGGACCGCTCTGGATGCCGATGAAGGGCACCACGCCCTCGGGCGTCAGGAAGTCCAGCAGCGTCTGCAAGCGCACCCCCACCAGCGCGCCGTAGGTGACGTTGGTGATGGTGGGGGCCCCCGTCAGCCGCAGCTGCTCGCCGGTGGCGAAGAGATCGATCCCCAGCTCGATGAACTCCGAGGCCGCGTAGGCGAAGGAGCCCGCCAGGAAGGGTCCACCCGGCGAGGAGCGGGCGGGGTTCTCGAGCCCCCGGTAGTCGGGCAGCGCGTAGAAGCTGTCGTAGAAGGTGTCGTTGGAGGTCAGCCGCCAGCCGGCCTGGACGGAGATGCGGCCCACCCCATCGAGCTGCGCGAGCTCCTCCTGGGCGGAGGCGCTCGTGGCGGCGAGGAGGACGGTGAGGAGGGTGAGACGGCGCATCGGTCAGGAGTCCTTGTTCAGGCGCAGCGCGACCTCGAGGAACGTGGTGCGGCGGCGGGACAGCGTGGCGAGCAGGCACCGCACCACGCACAAGGCCCCGAACTCCCGGCGGACCACGCCCAGGTTGGCCACCACGTCCCGCAGGGTGATCACGCCGCGCATGCGTTCTTCCTCGCGTCAGGGTGCTACAGGCAGGTCGCGCACCGTAGCAGCGTCGGTTGGAGGGTCAAATTTTCCGGCGGGCCCTGCTAGAAACGGCGCCCATGTCCCTCGTCACACCGCGCACCCTCTACCCTCCCCTCGAGCCCTACAACACCGGCCGTCTGCGCGTCTCCGCGCTGCACGAGGTGTACTTCGAGGAGTCCGGCAACCCGAAGGGCAAGCCGGTCGTCTTCGTCCACGGCGGCCCTGGCGGCGGTACGGATCCCAAGCAGCGGCGCTTCTTCGACCCGGCGGCCTACCGCATCGTCCTGTTCGATCAGCGCGGCTGTGGCAAGAGCACCCCGCACGCCTGCGTGGAGGAGAACACCCTCTGGCACCTGGTGGAGGACATGGAGACGCTGCGCAGCCACCTGGGCATCGAGCGGTGGCAGGTCTTCGGCGGCTCGTGGGGCAGCACGCTCGCGCTCGCCTACGCGCAGAAGCACCCGGAGCGCGTCACGGAGCTGGTGCTGCGCGGCATCTTCCTGCTGCGCAAGCAGGAGATTCACTGGTTCTACCAGCACGGCGCGCACGCCCTCTTCCCGGACGCCTGGGAGGACTACCTGGCCCCCATCCCTCCCGAGGAGCGGGGCGACCTGCTCCAGGCCTATCACCGCAGGCTGATGAGCGAGGACGTGAAGGTGCGGCAGGAGGCGGCGCGGGCCTGGAGCGTCTGGGAGGCCCGCACGAGCTACCTCCTCCCCAACGCGGCCACCGTCGCGCTCTTCGGCGAGGACGCGTACTCGCTCGCCTTCGCGCGCATCGAGTCCCACTACTTCGTCAACGGCGCCTTCCTGCGGAGCGAGACCCAGCTCCTGGACGACGTGCCGCGCATCCGCCACATCCCCGGGGTCATCGTGCAGGGCCGCTATGACATCCCCTGCCCCGTGCAGAGCGCCTGGGCCCTGCACAAGGCGTGGCCCGAGGCGGAGCTGAAGATCATCCCGGACGCGGGGCACTCCGCCTACGAGCCCGGCATCACCGCCGCGCTCGTGGAGGCCACGGACCGCTTCCGCCCCTGAAGCCCGAGGCCGTCAGGGTCTCGGGCCGGGCGGCCGCAACGCGCGACGCTCCAGCTCCAGCAGCGGCACCTCGAGCACCACCACGGTGCCGTGGATGCACGAGGGGTGGAAGTCCGCCGCGTCCAGCTCGCCGAGCAGCGCCCGGAGCTTGCCGTCGCTGAGCTGGCCCTCGGCGTGGCGCGCGGCATGGCAGGCAAGCACCCGGAGGGACTCGGCGAGGGCCACCGCGTCCAGCGCCGAGCCGGGCGGAGGCAGCGCGCGGGCCAGGGCCTCCAGCAGCGCCCGGGCGTCCGCGCCCACCAGCGAGGGCGGCAGCGCCTTGACCGCGAGCGTGGTGCCCCCGAAGGGCTCCACCTCCAGCCCCAACCGGGCGAGCGCCTCACGGCCCTCCACCAGTGACCGGGCCACCGGGACGGGCAGCTCCACCGTGGCGCCGAAGAGCGTGGGCACGGGGGGCTTCTCGTCCTCCAGGGCCTTCTGGAAGGTCATCAGCCGCACCCGCTCCAGGGCGGCGTGCGCGTCCAGCACCACCAGGGTGCCACCGGGCCCCTCGCAGACGTGGAAGCGCTCCCCCAGCACGCCCATGGGCCGCAGCGCGCCGAAGTAGCCCGGCGGCGGGGCCTCGTTGAGCTGGGGCTGGGCCTGGCCGAAGGCCGGCGTGCGTCCCGGTGGCAGCGGCGAGGCGGGCGCGAAGGTGGAGCCGAAGCCGGGCCCTGTCGACGAGGGCCCGGGGGCGAAGGGGAACTCCGCCGCGGGCCCGGGTCCGGGGGCGTCCTGGGTGCCGGGCAGCGGCAGCGGCGCACCCCACGTGGCCTCCTGCGCGCGGGTGAGGAAGCGCTCCACGGCCATGGCGTAGTGGGCGGCCTGCCGGGGAGGCTCGGGGGCGAGCCCATCCCCCTTGTTGCCCAGCCAGGGCGCGGCCCGGAGCGCGCGGACGATGGCGGCGTTCACCGCGTCGCCCACGCCCCGGGCATCGGCGAAGCGCACCTCCAGCTTCTGCGGGTGCACGTTCACGTCCACCGCCCGGGGCTCCATGTCGATGAACAGCACCACCACCGGCTGGCGCCCGGCGGCGAGGAACTCCTGGAAGGCGCGCTGGATGGCGCTGTTGAGGCCCCGGTCCCGGATGTAGCGGCGGTTGACGAAGGTGTAGATGCCGCGCGCGTTGGGCAGCGTGTACTCGGGCGAGGCGATGTGTCCGGTGACGGTCACGCCCAGCCGCCGCTCCTCCACGGGCACCAGGTGCGGGTGCACCCCCGGCCCCAGCGCCGCGGCGATGCGCTCGCGCGGATCTCCCGGGCTCGCCGGGCTGGTGAAGAGCTGCTGGCCCCCGTGCTCCACGAAGAAGGACACGTCCGGGTGCGCGAGCGCCAGCCGGATGACGGCCTCCTCCGCGTGCTGCAGCTCCGTGGACTCCCGGCGCATGAACTTGCGCCGCGCCGGCGTGTTGTAGAAGAGGTCCTCCACGGAGATGACCGTGCCCACCCGCGGCGGCGCCTCCTCCACCAGCGGCTCACTGCCCCCCTCCACCACCACCCGCGTGCCCACCTGGGCGTCGGGCTCGGCGGTGTGCAGCGTGAAGCGCGACACGGACGCGATGGCCGGCAGCGCCTCGCCCCGGAAGCCCTTGGTGTTGATGGTGAACAGATCGTCCAGCTGGCGCAGCTTGCTGGTGGCGTGGCGCGCCAGACACATCCGCGCGTCCTCCGGCCCCATGCCGTGCCCGTCATCCGAGATGGTGATGCGCCCGAGTCCCCCTCGCTCGAGGGCCACTCGCACGGTGTGGGAACCAGCGTCGATGGAATTCTCCACCAATTCCTTCACGACGGAGGCGGGGCGCTCGACCACCTCACCGGCGGCGATCTTGTTGATGAGGGTGTCGCTGAGAAGGGCGATACGTGCCATGAGAAGTCACATCATGCGGAGGACCCGCGAAGTTGGCCAGGAATCCTGACGCATCGCGGCTGACAACCGTGGGGGAACTGAGCTATCACGCCCTCTCCTTTATGGAAGCGACACAGGCGAGCAAGGGGGGGCTGCGCATCGCGGTGACGGGCGCGGCCGGTGACCTGGGCCGGCTGCTGCTACCGCTGCTGGAGCGCGACCCCGACGTGGAGAGCATCCTGGTCCTCGACGTGGCCAAGCCCGCCGGAGACAAGGTGGACTTCCATCGCGTGGACCTCACGCGGCACGACGCGGAGAGCGAGCTGTCCGACGCCCTCGCGGAGCTGCCCGTGGACATCTTCTACCACCTGGCCTTCCTGTACGGGCCGGTGCGGGACGGCTCGCTGGCGCACGAGCTGGAGGTCATCGGCACCATGAGCGTGCTGAGCGCGGTGGGGCGGGCCCGGGTGCCACGGCTGATCGTCCCCTCGATGACGGCGCTCTACGGGGCGCGAGGCCAGCACCCAGCCCTGCTGAGCGAGGACACTCCGCTCATGGGGTGCCCCGGCAGCCGTTTCGTCACCGACAAGGTCGAGGTGGAGAAGCAGGTGAGCGCCTTCCGCGAGCGCCACCCGGAGACGCGGGTGATCGTCCTGCGCTTCGCGCCGCTGTTCGGACCGAACATGAACAACCCGGCGACGCGGATGCTGTCGCACCGGGTGGTGCCCACGCTGCTCGGGTACGATCCGCTCTGGCAGGCGCTGCACGAGGAGGACGCGGCCCGTGCGCTGTACCAGGCCCTCAGCGCCAACGCGGAGGGCGAATTCAACATCGTGGGCCGGGGAGTGCTGCCGCTGTCGGCGCTCATCCGGGAGGCGGGCGGGCAACCGCTTCCCCTGCCGGGACCCTTCTACCGGGCGGCCCTGAAGACGATGACCTCGCTGGGGGGACCGGGGTTCCCCACGGCGCTGCTCGACTACATGCACTACGGCTGGGTCGCCGACGGCGAGCGGGCGGAAGAAGAGCTCGGCTTCATCCCCATGTTCCACGCCCGGGACGCCGTGGCGGCGATGCGGAGGAGTTGATCATGGCCAGCAAGGGAGTGCTCGGGAACGACCCGTTCCAGAGGGGCGCCGCACAGCGGCCCGCGGAGCCGAAGAAGGCCCAGGCCGAGCCGCCAGCCACGAAGAAGTCCGCGCCGCCGGCCAAGGCCGCGAAGAAGGCCCCCGCGCCAAAGGAGAAGCCCGCCGCCCGGGCCGCCGCGCCCAAGCCGGCCGCGCCGAAGTCGGCGCCCAAGCCCGCGGCGAACGCCACGCCCAGGCCAGCGGAGCAGAAGGCGGCGACGCCCAGGAGCACCACGCACAAGCCGGCGGAGCCGAAATCAGCACCCGCGTCCGCGACGGGGGCTCGCGCGAAGAAGGCCACGCCGTCCAGGGAGAAGGCCGCCCCCGAGGCCGTGCCACCCCAGGCGGAGGTGCGCACACCGCCCAAGGCGGTCAGCGCCGCCGCGGCCGAAATGGCGCTCCCGGTCGAGCCGCCGGTGCCTCCAACCCCCGAGCCAGTACGGGCGGAGGCTCGTGAGGAGGAACGGCCCACCGTCGAGGAGCCAGCGGCCGCGCGCGAGCCCGAGGCCCCCGCCGTGCCGTCCGGGTCCGAGGAATCGGAGGAGGACGAGGAGTTGCTGGAGCGAGCGGCGGAGGCACTCACGGCCGCGGAGACACTCCGGGAGTTGGAGGACGCCATCGGGGAGGCGCTGTCCACCGCCGCGGTCACCGTGCCCGGATTCGAAGACGCGGCGACGAGACCGGTGGCGGAAGTGGTGGCGGTGGAGGTGATCGACGGGAGCCGGGACGAGTACGCGCCGAGCAGCGAGGCGGAAGCCGAGGTGGAGGCCCGGATCGAGGTGGAGGTGGAGGCCGCGCTGGCCCCTGCCCTGCCCGTGGCGAGAAGCCACACGGAGGTCTTCTTCACGGACGAGTCCCCGGGAGCCGAGCCGCGCCGGTTCGGAGAGCGGTTCGCGGGGCTGATGTCGCTGGCGAAGGACGTGGCGTTCCAGGCAGTGGCGAGCGAGCGGTTCAGCAAGACGGTGAGCTCGGCGCAGGGGCTGCTGGGAGCGGCGCTGACGGGGATTGGGTTGGGGATGGGGGGCGGAACGGCCATCGACGAGTACGGGAAGGACGCGGCGCTCGGCAACGTGCTGCAGCCGGTGCTGGACTTCCTGTACGAGCGCTACTGGCGGGTGTCGGTGCAGGGGGCGAGCCACGTGCCGGCGGGGCCGGTGCTGCTGGTGGCCAACCACTCGGGGGCGCTGCCCTTCGACGGGCCGATGCTGCAACAGTCCCTGTCGCGGGAGCGGCCCGACCTGCAGGAGGCGCGCTGGCTGGCGGAGGACCAGGTCTTCCACGCGCCGATGCTGGGCACGCTGATGAACCGGCTGGGCGCGGTGCGGGCCTGCCCGGAGAACGCGCTGAGGCTGCTGGACGAATTGCGCCCGGTCATCGTCTTCCCCGAGGGCATCCAGGGGTTGGGCAAGCCGTTCGCGCAGCGCTACCAGCTCAAGCGTTTCGGCCGGGGTGGCTTCGTGAAGCTGGCGCTGCGCACGGGAGCGCCCATCGTACCGGTGGCCATCGTGGGGGCGGAGGAGACGGCACCGCTGTTCGGGAAGCTTCCGGCCAGCTTCCTGGGGCTTCCCTACCTGCCCCTGACGCCGCCGCCGCTGCCGGCCCGGTGGACCATCCGCTTCGGCGAGCCCATCGGCATGGGAGAGCTGCCACCGGAGGCCGCCGACGACATGTCCCAGGTGCAGCGGCTCACCGAGCGCACCCGCGAGTCCATCCAGGGCATGCTCCAGGCCCTGCTCAAGGAGCGCCGCTCGGTCTTCTCGGGCTGAGCGATCCCACGAAGCAGCTGAGCGGCGCCGGGACCGTCGAACCCGGCGCTCGCTCTTTGTCCCGAGAGTCACCTCGTCTCGGGTGCCTCGAGGAAGCCGCGGCGCACGAGAGACGCGAGGTAGGTCGAGATCAAGGTGGTGTCCACCTGCGGGCAGGACGTCCCTGTTCCTCTCAAGGCCTGCCGCGTGTGGTCACAACCGCAGACCACCATCCGTGGCCCTCCGACACTCCGGTCCTCGGGCGGGACCTGCTGAAGGAACATGAGCAGATCTCCCAGCTCGTTGTCGGACGCGGCCGCCGAGGCGAGCCCGGCGAGCCATTGGTCATAGGGGAGGACACGCAACCCGTAGCCAAAGGCCCGCATGAGGTTCCACATCTCGTCGGCGCGCACGAGGTGCGGATTCACGAGGTGATAGGTCTGACCGATCGACTCCGGCCGCAGGGAGAGCTCGACGATGGCGCTGCTGACGTAATCGACAGGCGTCAGGTCGAGCAAGGCATCGACGCTTGGAGCCATCCCCATCCGGACGCACCCCTTGAGGGTACGGCACACCAGATCGTCCGTGTTCCAGGCACCCGTCTGACTGTCGCCGGTGACCCTCCCCGGCCGGAGGATGGTGACCGGGAGCCCACGCCGAGAGGCCTCCCTCACGAGCTTCTCGGCAACCCACTTGCTCTGTGCATAGCCTCCCACCAGGCTCGCGGGCCCATCCAGAGGCTCATCCTCCCGGATCGGATCCTTGCGTCCCAGGGGCAACACCGAGACCGTCGAGACGTAGTGCAGCGGCTTGATGCGGGTCCGCGTCGCGAGCCGGAGGATCTCCCGCGTGCCGAGCACGTTGGCCGCCCGGAGTGACTCGTAGGGATAGATGAAATTGACGAGCGCACCATTGTGGTAGACCGCGTCAATCTCTTCCGAGAGCCGCTGGAACTCCGTCTCCGAGAGCCCCAGCAGGGGCTGGCTGATATCCCCTCGGACGGGGACGATGCGGGACGCCAGGGCCTCGCTCCACAGCGAATAGCTCTCCAGGTTCTTGCGAATCCGGTGCATCCCCTCCTGCTCCGTCGCGGCGCGCACCAGGCAGTAGATGCGTGCCTCCGTCTTGCGGCAGAGCTGCTCCAGAAGGAAGGCACCCAGGAAACCAGTGGCGCCCGTCAGAAGGAGGGTGCGCGCGGCCCCCACGACCGGCGGCGGCACCCCGCGCGGATCGATCCCTGCCTCGAGCACGGCATCCGCCTCCAGCTCCGCCAGCACATCGTGGACTGGCAGCGAGCCCGTCCTCGCGGCCTCGATGACCCGCGCCATCTCCTCCAGGGTCGGCGCCCGCAGCAGGGCGCGCAGTGGGATGTCCGCGCCGGACGCCGAGCGTGCGAGGACGAGCACCCGGTAGAGCAGGAGCGAGTGACCACCGAGCTCGAAGAAGTTGTCGTGGACGCCGACCCGCTCCACACCCAGGACCTGGCGCCAGATGGCGGCCAGCGCCTCTTCTCCGGGGGTCCGCGGTGCGACGTGCTCTTTCGCCGACCCCGAGCGCATGCGATCCGGCACCGGAAGCGCGGCGCGATCCACCTTGCCATTCGGAGTGAGTGGCATGGCGTCGAGGTTCACGAACGAAAAGGGGACCATGTACTCGGGCAGCCTGGACTTCAGGTAGTCACGCAGCTCTCCCGGAGCGGGCGCCTTCTCGCCACGCGAGACCACGTAGGCGACGAGCTGCTTGTCCTCCCCCACCTCCCCCCGCACCACCACCACGGCCTCGCGGACCCCTGGGTGCTCCATCAGCACCGCGCCGATCTCCCCGAGCTCGATGCGGAAGCCACGCAGCTTCACCTGATGATCCATCCGGCCCAGGTACTCGAGCTGCCCGTCCGGGAGCCACCGTGCCAGGTCACCCGTCCTGTACATGCGGGCCTCGGTGCCCCCACCAAAAGGAGAGTGGACGAACCGCTCCGCCGTGAGCTCCGGCCGGCCCAGGTATCCGCGCGCGACTCCGCTGCCTCCGATGTAGACCTCGCCCGGCACGCCGATGGGCATGGGCTCCCTGTCCGGATCCAACACGTACACCTGGGTGTTCCCGATGGGGCGCCCGATGGTCGGCGTCTGCCCGCGGTCCACACGAGTAAACGTCGAGTAGGTCGTGGTCTCGCTCGGACCATAGAGGTTGAACACCTCTCGCACATGGTCGAGCTGATGGATCTGATCGACCAGCGCACCCGCGAGTGCTTCACCCGCCAGGTTGACGATGGACACCGAGGGGGGCACGGCACGCGCTCGCAGGAGCGCGCCCATGGCCGATGGCACGGTGTTGATGAGCGTCACTTCCCGGGCCGCGGGCAGCTCTGGCAACTCCAGGGCGTTCTTCGCGACGATCACCTTCCCGCCACAGCAGAGGGGCGTGAAGATCTCGAAGACCGACAGGTCGAAGCAGATCGATGTCGAGGCCAGTGTCCCCGCCAGCTGACTCGGAGAGAAGACGCGCATGGCCCACACCAGGAAGGCCACGGCGTTGCGGTGCTCGATCATCACGCCCTTGGGCTTGCCGGTGGAGCCCGAGGTGTAGATGAGATAGGCGAGCGCTTCCGGTGCCGTGGTGCGCTCGGGGTTCCCGTCCGGCTCCGCACCGATGGTTGGCCAGTCCGTGTCCAGGCACACCACGCGCGCCTGGGTGGAGGGGAGCTCCGGGACGAGGCGCTGCTGCGTGAGCAGCACCGGCACCTGGGCATCCTCGAGGATCAGCGCCAGCCGCTCCTTCGGGTATGCGGGATCCAACGGGACATAGGCGCCCCCCGCCTTGAGGATGGCCAGCAGCCCGATGACGACGTCTTCCGTGCGCTCGACGCAGAGGCCGACGCGCACCTCGGACCGTACGCCGAGCCGCCGCAGATGATGGGCGAGCTGATTCGCCCGGCGATTGAGCTCGGCATAGGTGAGGGTCCTCTGCCCGCTCACCACGGCCACGGCCTGGGGAGTCCGCTCCACCTGCGCCTGCACGAGCTCGTGCATGCACACCGCCGGGACCTCGAGCTCCGGACCGTTCCACTCGACGAGGAGCTTCCCTCGCTCTTCCGCCGTCAACAGCGGCAGCTTCGATAGCGGAGCCTCGGGGTGGGCCACGATGGACTCGAGCAGCACCTGGAAGTGCCCCACCATCCGCGCCGCCGTCGAGGCGTCGAAGACCTCCTTCGAGTACTCGAGGATGCCGGTCAGGCCCTTCTCCCCCGAGGCCATGATCAGCGAGAGCTCGAACTTGGCCGTCCCCTCCACGCTGCCATCCGGCGCTCCATTCAGGAACGACCAGCTCGTCCCCGGCAGATCGAGGGCCGGCGCTGGAATGTTCTCCAGGGTGAAGCAAGCACGCACCAGCGGGTTGAGCCCACCATCGCGCGGCGCGCCGACCGACTGCACCACCTCGCTGAACGGCAGTGTCTGGTGGTCCAGCGCCTCGAGCACGGTCCTCCGGGTACGCGCCAGCCATTGCGCGAAGGTCGGCCCGCCCGACAGATCACACCGGAGCACCAGGGTGTTGGCGACGAAGCCGATGAGATCCGGCGGCACGCTCCCCCGGTTGGCGATCACCGTCCCCACACCGAAGTCGGGCTGTCCGGAGTACCGGTGCAGGAGCGCCGAGAACGCGGCGAAGAGCACCATGAACAGGCTGCACCCTTCCCGGCTGGCGAGCTCCCGCAGGGCCTCGCTGAGCGCTGGCGGCAAGGAGAAGGGAACGGTGGCACCGCGATGGCTCGTGGAGGTGGAGGCCACATGATCCACGGGGAGCTGGAGCGGAGGCAGACCCTTGAGCTTCTCCTTCCAATACGTGCGCTCACGGGCACCCGACTCTCCGGCCATCCACGCACGCTCGCGCAAGGCCGCGTCGGCGAACTGCATCGACACGGGCGGCAACGCGGCCGTCTGCCTCCTGACGAAGGCGGCGTACAGCGCCGACAACTCCCGGACGAAGACGCCGAGTGACCAGCCATCCGTGATGATGTGGTGCTTCGTCACGAAGAGGGCGAAGTCGTCGGCCCCCAGTGCCACGAGCGTGACACGCAGGAGTGGGCCCTTGGCCAGCTCGAAGGGCCGCCGGGCCAGCTCGTCCGAGAGCCGCTGGAGCTCCTCCTCGCGCTCCCGCTCCGTGAGCCCCGGCAACTCCACGAGCGTCAGCTCCACACCGGTTTCGGGGGACGCGATGACCTGCCGGGGACTCCCCTCCACCTCGGGGAACCGCGTCCGGAGCACCTCGTGCCGCCGGACGATCTCGTCCAGGCTCCGGCGCAGCGCCTGGGGGTCGAGCGCGCCGCGCACGCGGATGCCCAGATGGACATTGTACTGCGACGTACCGGGCGAGAGACGATCGAGGAACCAGAGCCGCTCCTGCCCGCTGGACAGAGGGAGGACCTCTGGCCTCGCGAGGGTCCGTCCCGCCTCGCCGCCAGCCTCCTCCCGAGAGGAGTGCTTGCGCAGGAACGCCAGGATGTCTCCCTTGTGCGCCGACAGCTCCGCGCGCAGCTCCGGGGTGAGGACGGCCTTGCCCGCCTCGACCACGAGCTTGTCTCCATCGGCCCGCAGGCGCACCCCCTTGGCCGCGAGGGTGCCCAACAAATCCCGTACACTCATAGGACAAAGACCTCTGTGTCATCCGCGGCGGCGGTCTCATCCGCCACCGGTTCGGCACCCGCACCCGCCCTCGCGAGCGTTTCGGCCAGGGTGCGATCCATGACTTCACCCAGGAGATGCTCGCAGAGCGCGGCCAGCGTCGGGTGCTTCCAGATCAACGAGACCGGCAACGACAGCCCCAACCCCGACTCCAGGCGGTTGCGCAGCTCGAGCCCCATCAGGGAGTCGAGGCCAAAGCCCTGGAGCGGCACCTGCGGATCGATGCGCGCGGAGTCCAGGCGGAGGACCCGGGCGAGCTGCTCCCGGACGAACTGCTCCAGTGCCACCCGCGCCTCCTCCTGGGTCGCCGTCCGCAGTGTCTCGAGCAGGGCCACGTCCCTCGCTCCACCAGACCCCGCGCCCGCGCCGGCCGGGACCAGCTCCGACAGCCAGGGGGAGGAGCGTGCGCGGGGATAGAACTCCACCCACTTGTGGAGCTCGAGCGGCATGACCGCCATCTGGGTCACATCGCCATCGAGCAGCCGCCCGAGGAGCGCGTTCCCCTGCGCGGGCGTCAGGCTGTCCGAGCCCCGCTGGGCGAGACGCGCTCCCCGGTTGGCCTGAGCCGCGGCCAGACCGACCTCCGAGAAGGGTCCCCAGTTGATGCTCAGTCCGGGCAGTCCGAGCGCCCGGCGATGGTGGGCGAGCGCATCGAGGAAGGCATTGGCGGCCACGTAGTTGCCCTGCCCCGGTGCTCCGAACAGGGAGGCCGCCGACGAGTACAGCACGAAGAAGTCGAGCGGCATTTCCCGCGTCAGGACATGCAGGTTCCAGCCGCCGAGGACCTTGGGGGCCATCACGCGGCGGAACCGCTCCACCGTCTGCTGCATCAGGACACCATCGTCCAGCACGCCAGCGGCGTGGAGGATGCCCCGCAGGGGAGGCCCGCCTCGCGCGATCTCCGAGAGCACCTGGGCGAGCTGTGTCCGGTCGGACACGTCGGCCCGGGCCACCCGGACGCGCGCCCCGGTGGCCTCGAGCGCCGCCACCGACGCCTGCTGCTCCGGGGTCAGGGCTGTATCGCGCCCGACGAGCACGAGGTGGCCCGCGCCCTGCTCCGCCATCCACTTCGCCACCGAGAGACCGAGCCCACCGAGTCCTCCGGTGATGAGGTACGTCCCATCGGCGCGAAGCCGGCGAGCCTCAGCCGCGGGCACCACGACGCGCGCCTTCGGATCGTTCAGGGTGAGGGTGATCGCATCCTTCGGCAACGTGAGGCCCCTCGACTCGCGCGCGTCCCGCACTTCCTGCCAGAGGCGGGCGAACCGTCCGGGCCCGCGGCGGGCGAGCGCCAGCACGTCGACCACGCACCAGGCGACGTTCGCACCACCGGCATGGGCCGACACTCCCGGCGCACGCAGATCGAGGACACGAGCCCCCTCGCCCAGCACGGACAGGCTCCGCTCGAGCCCGGCCGCGCCCGGCGCGACGACGACCAGCTCCACCCCACGTCCCCCGGTCATGTCCACGAGCCGGGTGACGAACGAGTCATCGCCCGGATCCACGATCCGCTCGACCCCGAGCTCCCGCAGGGATGCGCGCTGCTCGTCCGTCGTGGCGGTGGCGATGACCTCCGCCCCCACCCAGCTGGCCAGCTTGACCGCGGCACGCCCAGGCCCACTCCCGGCCCCGAGGATCAGCACGCGGCCTCCCCTCTCGAGCCGTCCCAGGTGGAACAGCGCGTACCAGACAGGCAGGACGGCCGCCGTGAGCACTGCGGCTTCCCCGGACGGGGACGACGGTGGACGTGCGGCGGTGCACGCGACGGGAACACTCACGTGCGAGCCCAGGCCCGACGTCACCAGGGCGATCCGCTCATCTCCCACCGCGACGTTCTCCACGCCTTCGCCGAGGGCCACGACCCGACCACTGCACCCGATGAGGCTCCCCTCCCCGTCCCACCGCTCCGGCCCGGCGCTCTCGCCGGGACGCCCCAGGGCCGCCACCTCGACCTCGAGCTCGATCTCCCCCGGCCCGGGCGGACGCCGCGCTCCGGCTCTGAGCTCCAGGTGCCCTCGTGCATCGTGCTCCACGCGGAAGGGCCGCCCTCCCGCCGGGACCACGGCCTCGCTGGGCGCCCTGCCAGGAGCGCCCCGCACGATGCGAGCGACGTGGCGTCCATCCGCGCGAAGGGAGAGCTCCTCCTCCGCGTCGGCCACGAGCAGCTCGCGCACCAGCGCCGCTCCCGCGTCACCGGGACCCATCGCGGCGGAGACGTCCACGCGCGTGCACTTCAGCTCGGGGTGCTCGTGCGCGAGTGTGCGGCCCAGGCCCCAGAGCGCGGCCTGCACCACGCCGGAGGCCGACCCGCTGGCGGAGCCATGGTGCACACCGCGCGTGACGAGCCACAGCCTGGGCGGACTCGACAGGCCCGCCCGGGAGAGCGCCTGGACGAGGTGCAGCACGCCGCCGCACGCCTTCATCGGATCCACCATCGGATCCACCTCGCGCGACTCCATCCCGGCGAGCTGGATCACCCCACGGGGAACCACGCCCCCGCCGAACGCCTCCGCCAGCACGCCGTCGATCGCGTGGGGTGACGCATCCACGACGCGGAAGACGTCTCCGCCGCGCGATCGCAGCAGGGACTCGACGGCGCCAGCGAGCTCGCTGCCGTCAGTGACGAGCAACCAGCGCCCGCTCGCCTTGGGAGCCTCGGCGAGGGCCGGCTGGACTCCGGGCTGATGCCGCCACTCGAGCGCGAAGAAGAGATCCTTCCCCGCGTGCTCCGCGGCCGGTGCCTCCAACCGCTGGATGCGCAGCCCGAGCGCCTCCACCAGCAGCCGGCCGGACGCGTCACACAGCACGAGGTCGAACTCGTACACACCCCTCCGCGCGCCCTCCCCCGGCCGCAGCCGCACGTGGCAGAAGACCTCCGTCCCTGGCTGCTCGTGAAGCCGCAGGCTGGCGAGCGCCACGGGCACGGCGGGGCCGGAGTCAGGCGTGAGATCCTCCTGGGGAACGGCCGCGGCCACCAACTGGAAGCACGCATCCAGCAGCGCGGGATGGATTCGATACGCCGAGGCCCCCGCCGCGAGCGGCTCCGGCAGGCGCACGTGCCCGAGCGCCTCCGCGCGGCCACGCCACACCTGCTGCACTCCCTGGAACGCGGGTCCGTAGGCCACCCCACGGTTTGCCAGCTCCTCGTAGTGCGCGGCCTGGGCGATCACCTCGGGGCAACGCTCCCGGATCGTGTCGAGCGGCTCGGGAGCCCGCGCCGGCTGTCCTCCCGGAAGGGGACGGATCCGCCCCATGACGTGCGCCATCCAGCCCGCCGGAGTGCCCACCTCCGTGCTCGCCTTCTGGCTCGAGAGCTGGAACGAGAGGGCTCCCCCGCCCTCGTCGCTCAGCGCCATCTGGACCACGCGCGCCTGCCCCTCCGGCAGCAGCAGCCCTTCCTTGAAGGAGGTGTCGACGAGCTCGTGCGCCGTCTCTCCGGACACCTCACGCGCCGCCGAGAGCGCCATCTCCAGATAGGCCGCGCCCGGCACCACCACCGCTCCACTCACGCGGTGATCCGCCAGGTACGACGGCTCCGTCGCGCTCAGCGCGGATTCCCAGAAGCGGGTCTCCTCGTGCACGGAGGTCGTGAACGAGGACCCCAGGAGCGGATGGCCTCCGGACCTCCCGCGCATGACCCGGACCCGCCCGGAGGGCTCCAGATCCAACCAATGCCGCTCGCGCTGCCACGGATACGTGGGGAGCGCGACCCGGCGCCGCTTGTTCGGATGCAGCCGGAGCCAGTCCACGCGGTCCACCCGGGTCGACAGCGCGCCCAGGGACGAGAGCAGGCAATGCCACTCCTCCTGCTCCCGGAGCAGGCTTGGAACCACGAGCCCCCGCCCGGACGTGTCCCCCTCCCGCAACATCGCATCCACGAAGGGCACGAGGATGGGATGGGGGCTCAGCTCGATGAACAGGACGTTTCCATCCTGGATGAGGCGCTGGACCGCATCGGCGAACAGCACGGGCTGGCGGAGGTTGCGCACCCAGTACGAGGCACCCAGCTCGCGGCCATCGATGGGTGCCCCCGTCACCGTGGAATAGAGCGGCACCGAGCTCCCGGTGGGGCGGATGGCCGCCATCCGCTCCAGCAACTCCTGCCGCAGCGGATCCATCTGCGGGCTGTGCGAGGCCACGTCCACCTTCACCCAACGGCAGAACACCTCACGCTTCTGAAGACGCTCCAGCACCTCCTTCAGCGCGGCCGGGTCTCCCGAGAGCACCGTCGACTTCGGGCTGTTGCTGACCGCGATGGCGATCCGATCCTCCGCTCCCCGGAGCTCCGCCTCCGCCTGCTCCCGGGTGAGCTCCACGACGGCCATGGCCCCCTGGCCACTGACGCGTCTGAGCAGCTTGCTGCGCTCGCAGATGATGCGCGCCGCGTCCTCCAGTGAGAGCGCCCCCGCGACGTGCGCCGCGGCGACCTCTCCCATGCTGTGCCCCACCACGGCGTGAGGCTCCAGACCGAACGAGCGCCACACCGCCGCGAGTGCCACCTGCAAGGCGAACAGCGTCGGCTGGATGACGTCGATGTCATTCCAGCGGGGCTGTTGCTCGGGGACCGTCAGGAGCTCGCGCAGGGACCAGTCCGCATGAGGGCGCATCGCCTCATGGCAACGGTCGATGGCCTCCCGGAACGTGGCGTCCTCCGCGTACAGCCTCCGTCCCATTCCGAGCCACTGCGAGCCCTGCCCCGGAAAAACGAAGACGATCTTCTGCGCCAACCCCGCGCCCCGGCGCCCCGAGGACAGGCCGTCATGGCTCTCCCCGGCGGCGAAGGCCTGGAGCTGCTCGATGAGCTCCTGCCTGGACCTCGCCGCGAGGGCGAGCCGGTGGTCGTGATGCGTGCGGCAGAGCGTCGAGGTGTAGCCGATGTCGGCGAGCGACCCCGTCTCCTCGCTCTTCAGGAACGAGCTCCACGTCTCCGCCAGGGTGGACAGCGCCCGCGGCGTCTTCGCGGACAGGACGACGAGCTGCGGCCTCCCGTCCTCGGCCGGTGCGGCGGTGCTGGTGGGGGCGGGAGCCTCCTCCACCACCACATGCGCGTTGATCCCACTCAGCCCGAAGGAGCTCACTCCTGCGATGCGCCGCCCCTCGTGGGCCGGCCAGGGGACGCGCTCGACGGGGACTCGCGCCGGAATGCGCTCCCACTCCACATGCGGGTTGGGGGTGTGGAAGTGCAGATGCGGGGGGATCTCCTTGTGCTGCAACGAGAGGATCGTCTTGATGACCCCGGCGATACCCGCGGCCGGCTCGAGGTGGCCGATGTTCGTCTTCACCGACCCGATGTAGAAGGGCCTGTCCGCCGGGCGCCCCTTGCCGAGCACGGCGCCGAGCGCCCGGAGCTCGATCGGATCCCCGAGTGGCGTGCCGGTACCATGGGCCTCGATGTAACCCACGAGGGCCGGGGCGATGCGCGCGTTGTCGAGCGCCCGCTGGATGACCGCCTGTTGCGCCGGCCCGTTGGGGACGGTCAGTCCTCCGCTGGCACCGTCATGGTTGACGGCGGAGCCGCGGATCAACGCGAGGATCGAATCGCCATCGCGCTGCGCATCCGAGAGCCGCTTGAGCACGAGGACGCCACAGCCCTCACCGCGCACGTATCCATCCGCGGAGGCATCGAACGTCTTGCACCGGCAATCGCTCGCGAGCGCCTGCATGCTGCACAGGCAGATCGTCGTC
Source organism: Archangium lipolyticum (assembly GCF_024623785.1). Lineage (NCBI taxonomy): Bacteria > Pseudomonadati > Myxococcota > Myxococcia > Myxococcales > Archangiaceae > Archangium > Archangium lipolyticum. Next base: position 86,094 of record NZ_JANKBZ010000028.1, on the reverse strand, counting down.
TCCGGAGAGAGGATCAGGTTGACCCCGCCCACCAGCGCCAGGTTGGACTCACCCGCCCGGAGGCTCTCGCTGGCCAGGTGGATGGCGACCAGTGAGGACGAGCAGGCGGTGTCGACCGGCATGCACGGCCCCTGCAACCCGAGCACGTAGGAGAGGCGGCCCGGAACGAAGCTGTACCCGTTGCCCGTCGCCGTGTACCCGTCGAGGAGGGTCGGGTCGTTCTCCTTCAGCAGGCGCGCCATGTAGTCGCTGGACATCACGCCCATGAAGACGCCCGTCTTGCTGCCCACGAGCCGCTCGGGCGTCAGGCCCGCGTTCTCCAGCGCCTCCCACGCGACCTCGAGGACGAGCCGCTGCTGCGGATCCAGGCTCGCCGCCTCCCGGGGAGAGATGCCGAAGAACCCGGCATCGAAGCGCTCCACGTCGTCGAGGAAGCCACCCTTGATTCCGTACATCTTGCCGGGGACACCCCGGCGGGAATCGTAATGGCCGGGCACGTCCCAGCGGGACTCGGGCACCTCGCGCATCGCATCCACGCCGTCGCGCAGCAGCTTCCAGTACGACGGACCATCGTTGGCGCCGCCCGGGAAACGGCACCCCATCCCGATGACGGCGATCGGCTCGGTGCGGGCACGCTCCACCGCCTCGAGACGTGTCTGCAACTTCTCCACGAGCAACGCGGCGCGCTGCAGCGCGGAGGGCTCGGCTGGCTTTTCCTGCTTGCTCATGATCCTTCTTCCATCAGGGCCGAGAGCTTCGCCTCCAGGGAGGCGGCGAGCTCTTCCTGCGACAGTTCCATGATGCGCTCGAGGAGCGCCGAGTCCTGGGCCTCCCCTTGCGCGCTTCCATCCGTCTGCGTCTCCAGGCCGAGGACCTCGTCGTGCAGGTAGCTCGCGAGCGCCTCGGCCGTCGGGTAGTCGAAGACCAGGGTCGACGGCAGCGACGCCCCCACGGTGTTCTGCAGGCGGTTGCGGAGCTCGAGCGCCATCAGCGAGTCCATGCCCACCTCGAACAACCGCTGCCGGGGTTCCAGCGGGGACGACGCATCCAGGCCGAGCACCCGCACCGCCTCGCCCTGCACGTGCTCCAGCAGCAGCGACAGGCGCTGGCGTGGCTCCGCCTTCTCGAGCCGGCGCCGGAGCTCGGAAGACGCGTGCTCGCCCTCGGGCCCGGCCACCACCCGGCCGTAGAGCTCCGCGAGCAGGGTCGGCGCCGCGCCCCGCGGGAACTGCTCGAGGTAGCGCGACCAGTGGACCCGCATGAGGGTGACTTGCGGCTGCCCGTGGCCGAGCACCCGGCCGAATGCCCGCAGCGCCACGTCCGGCGTGAAGGCCTCGATGCCCTGCGCCTGGAAGCGGGACGCGAGCTGCGCGGCCATGCCGACCTCTGCCCAGGGGCCCCAGTTGATGCTCAACGCCGGCAGCCCCAGGGTGTGCCGGTGATGCGCCAGCGCGTCCAGGAAGGCATTGGCCGCCGCGTAGCTGCCCTGCCCCTGCGAGCCGAGCAGTGTCGCCGCCGACGAGAACAGCACGAAGAAGTCGAGCTCCTCGCCCCGGGTCAACTCATGCAGGTGCCACGCGCCGTCCACCTTGGGTGCGAGCACCCGGGCGAAGCGCTCCCAGTCCTGCTGCAGGAGGACGCCGTCGTCCAGGACACCCGCCGCATGGACCACGCCGCGCAAGGGGGCCAGCTTCCCCGCTTCCCCGAGCGTCCGGCGGACGTCTTCCCGCTTCGACACATCCGCCTGGAGGACGAGGATCCTCGCTCCGGCGGCCTCCAGGGCGCGGAGGGACTCCTGAGCCTCCGGTCTGGGCCCGCCGCGCCCGATGAGCACGAGGTTGCGCGCGCCCTGATCCACCATCCACCGCGCGAGCGAGAGGCCCAGCCCACCGAGTCCACCCGTGATCAGGTAGCTCGCGTCCGGCAGCAACCGTGGCGCATCCCGCTGCTCGTCACGCGCCGCGCGCATCCTCGCGACGTGGCGCTGGCCCTCGCGGATCACCACCTGCCGCTCGCCATCCGAGGCGCTGAGCTCACGCCAGATCGCCAGTGCATCCTGCTCGGAGGCAGCGGGATCGAGGTCGATGAGCGCACCACACCGGTCGGGATGCTCCTGCGAGAAGACGACGCCCAGACCCCAGAGCGGGACCTGCTCCAGCGCGAGCGGCCTCGAGCCGGACGAGAGGGCGCGGGCTCCGCGGGTCACCAGCCAGAGGCGAGCGGCGGAGGAAGAGCCCACCAGTGCCTTGACCAGATGCAGCGCGCTGCCACAACCCAACAGGTGCGCCGCGTGCAGCGACTCCACATCCTCTCCGCGTGGCCCGCGCAGCCCCCAGAGGTGGACGACGCCACCGAGCGATTCGCCCGGTGGCACCGCCTCCTCGAGCAGCCGCGCGTAGTCCTCGGCGCGCCGGGCGTCGAGGGTGAAGCGATCCGCGTCGTGGCGGACGAACGCCTCTCCCGGGTGGACCAGCACGGGGCGGCAACCACTCCACCGGAGCCGTTCCGCGAGTGCCTCCGCGGTGCCCTCCGTGTCCGCGAACACGATCCAGCGGCCGAGCCCGGGCACTCCGTCGGGCAGGGGCTGACGCTTCCAACCGAGCTCGTGGAGCGTATCGCGCTGGCCATGGCGCAGCACCGCCATCAGCGCCTCGCGCGGGGCGCGCTTGTGCTTCAGGCCCTCGATCTCGATGAGCACCCGCCCCTCGGCGTCGACCACGTACACGTCGCCGGTGATCACCTCACCCACGGTGTCCTCGGCGTCCCGCCGCACGGCGTACGCCCACACGGGGCCGCTCGGCCGCTCGTGGAAGCGGAAGCGCTCCACCGAGATCGGCACGTAGACGGTGCTCAACTGCGCGTCGTCGCGGATGAGATCCGTGCCCATCGCCTGTAGGAAGGAGTCGACGAGGCCCGGGTGGATGTACAGCCCCCGGTCATCCCGCTCCGACAGCGGGCGCATCTGGCAGAGCGCCTCGCGCCCGCCACTCCAGATGCGCTCGATCCACCGGAACGCGTGGCCGAGGTGGAACCCGATGTCCCAGTTCCGCTCGTAGATGCCGGAATCCACGTGGCGCGAGCAGCGCGCCTCGATCTCCTGCCGCGACAGGGGCGCCGGACGCGCGGGCCCCTCTCCGCCCACCTGCAGCGAGCCCGTGCCATTCAGCAGCCAGCCCTCGGTCTCCTCGTCGGCGGACGCGGAGAGGCTGTAGAGCTCGAAGTCGTACCGGCCCTGTCCCTTGGGCGCGAGGACGAGCTGGACGAGCTGCTCCTCATCGTCCGCGAGCACGATGGGCTGCGAGAAGAGGCACTTCTCGATGGTGTACGGCCCCACGCCGAGCGATTGGGCGGCGGTCGCGAGGATGCGCGCGATGTGGCACGAGCCGGGCACGACGATCGTCCCGTAGAGCCGGTGCTCATCGAGGAAGGGCAACGACTGCGCGCTGTAGCGGCCCTCGAAGACGATCGCCTTGTTCAAGGGCGAGCGCACACGCTGTCCGACGAGCGCCTGTGCGCTCGTGACGGGCGAGGCCGGGCGGGACGCCTTGGGCGTCTCCAGCCAGTGCCGCTGGTGCTGCCACGGATAGGTCGGAAGCGCGACGCGCGACCGGGGGCTTTCACCATCCACCGCGGCCCAATCCACCGCCACGCCCTGGGTGTAGAGCGCCCCCAGGCTGGAGAGGATCTGCGGCTGCTCGGGAAGACCCTTGCGCAGCGAGGGCAGCCAGGTGCCCGCGTCATCCCCGAGCCCCTTGAGCGCCATGCCGGTGAGCGTCGGGTGCGGACCGACCTCCACGAACACGGTGCCGCCGAGCGCCCGGAGCGCCTTCAGCCCGTCGTGGAAGCGCACCGCCTCGCGCACGTGGCGGCGGAAGTACGCGGCGTCGAGCACGGCGCCGTCCTCGAGAATCCGGCCCGTGACATTGGAGGCCAGGTGGATGCGAGGCGCGCGGAAGGAGATCTTCCCGGCCGCGCGCTCGAAGGCATCCAGCATGGGCTCCATGAGCGGCGAGTGGAACGCGTGCGACACGGTGAGCCGCCGGGTCTTGATGCCCCTGGCCTGCAACGAGGCGGCGATGGTCTCCACCGCCTCGCGCTCGCCGGAGAGCACGGTGTCCGCCGGCCCGTTGACCGCCGCGATCGAGACCCGATCCGCGTACGGAGCCAGTGCCTCCGCGGCCTGCTCCTCGCTCGCGGAGACGGCCATCATCTCGCCATCGCGCGGCAGCGCCTGCATGAGCCGCGCGCGCTCGGTGATGAGCCCGAGGGCCTCCTCGAGCTCCATCACCCCCGCCACGCAGGCGGCGACGTACTCGCCGACGCTGTGTCCCAGCACGGCCCAGGGCTCGACCCCCCAGGAGCGCCACAGCTCCGCCAGGGCGTACTCCAGCGCGAAGAGGGCCGGCTGCGTGTACTCGGTCTCGTCGATCCGCGAGCCCGCCCCGTGCATCACCGACAGGAGGGACTCACCCCACCTGCCCCCGAGCAGCGCGTTGCACCGATCCAGGGCCGCCCGGAAGACGGGCTCGGTCTCGTACAGCTCCCGGCCCATGCCCGCGTACTGCGCGCCCTGGCCCGTGAACACGAAGACGACCTTGGGGGCCTCGCCCTCGGCGCGGTCCTGGACCAGCCGGGGGACCTCCTCCCCGCGTGCGAACGCCAGCAGCCGCTCCCGGGCCTGCTCCGTCGACCCCGCGACGAGCGCGAGCCGGTGCGGGAACGAGGTGCGCTGCGTGTTCGCCGCGTGGCACACATCCGCGAGCGCCAGCGCCGGGTTCGCGGCGAGGTGCTCACCGACCCGCGTCGCGAGCTGCGTGAGCGCGCCCTTCGTCTTCGCCGAGAGCGCGAGCACGCGCGGGCGGCTCTCGGGCTGGGCCGCCGCGACAGGCTCGGGCCGGGGCGCCTCCTCCACGATGACGTGCGCGTTGGTGCCGCTCAGGCCGAAGGCGCTGATGCCGGCGATCCGCGGGCGCGAGCGCTCGGGCCACGGAGTGGGCCGCGTCGGGATGTCCAGCGGGAAGCCGTCCAGCTCGATGTGCGGGTTGAGGCGCTCGAGGTGCAGGTGCGGCGGAACCACCCCGTGCCGCTGGGAGAGGACGACCTTGATGAGACCGGCGATGCCCGCCGCCGCCTCCAGGTGGCCGATGCTGGTCTTCACCGAGCCGATGAGCAGCCGCTGCTCGGGCGTGCGTCCCTCACCGAGCACCCTGGCCAGCGCCCGGACCTCGATGGGATCGCCGAGCGACGTGCCCGTTCCGTGCGCCTCGATGTAGTCCACGTCCGCGGGCTTGACGCCGGCGCTGGCCAGGGCGGCGCGGACGACCTGCTGCTGGGCCTCGCCGTTGGGAACCGTGAGCGCGCTGCTCGGACCATCGTGGTTGACGGCCGAGCCGCGGATGACGGCGAGGATGTCATCTCCATCCCGCTTCGCATCGGACAGGCGCTTGAGGACCACGATGCCGCAACCCTCGCTGCGCACGTAGCCGTCCGCGGAGGCATCGAAGGTCTTGCACCGTCCATCCCGGGACAGGGCCCGGAGCTGCGCGAGGTAGATGGTCGAGTGCGGAGCCAGCGTCAGGTTGACGCCACCGGCGAGCGCCAGGTTGCTCTCGCCGGAGCGCAGGCTCTGGCAGGCCAGGTGCACGGCCACCAGCGACGAGGAGCATGCGGTGTTCAAGCTCATCGTCGGACCCTGGAGCCGGAGCACATAGGCCAGGCGGCCGGCGGCGAAGCTCGAGTCGTTGCCCGTGGCGATATAGGCGTCACCCGGGGCCGAGGCACTCCCCACCCCGTGGAGCATCGCGTACTCGTTGCTGCCGATTCCGATGAACACGCCGGTGCGGGTGTTGGCCACGCGCGCCGGGGCGATCCCCGCGTGCTCCAGCGACTCCCAGGCCACCTCCAGCAGCAGACGCTGCTGCGGGTCCATGTTCGCCGCCTCGCGAGGGGCGATCCCGAAGAACTGGGCGTCGAACTGATCGACTCCATCCAGGAAGCCACCCCACCGGGTGTAGGTCTTCCCCGGAACGCCCGGCTGTGGGTCGTAGTAGTCGTCGAGCTTCCAGCGCGAAGCGGGCACCTCCCGGATGGCGTCCACGCCGCCCTCCAGCAGCCGCCAGAAGGACTCGGGACCCGAGGCCTGTGGCACCCGGCAGCCAATGCCGATGATCGCGATCGGCTCGTTCGAGCTGCTCGTGGCGCGCGCGGCCTCCTCCTTCACCTCCACGTCCAGCCGGAGCACGTCCTGCAGGATGTGGGAAGCGAGTGCCAGCACGGAGGGACGATCGAAGGCGATCGTGGACGCGAGCTGGACACCGAGCCGGGCCGCCAGCCGCCGCCGCAGCTCCAGGGCGGTGATCGAGTCCATGCCCGTCTCGAAGAAGCCCTGCTCCAGCTTGACCGAGGCGCTCGACGGGAAGCCAAGCACCCGGGCCACCTCCTCACGGACCCAGGAGATCACCAGCTCCTTGCGGCGCGCGGGCGAGGCGTTGCGCAACTGCGCCAGCTCCTCGCTTCCGGCGGCCTGCTCCACCGGGCGCGGCTCGGAAGCCGAAGGCGCCGGAGCCTGGCCGAGTGCCTCCAGCAGGGGCCTGCGCGACCGCGACTCGTAGACGGACTTGAAGAGGCTCCAGTCGACCGGCGCGACGCTGCGCTGGGTCACGTCCATGGCGAGCAGTGCCTCGAGCACCTGGAGCCCGCCCTCCACGGTGACACCCCGGAGGCCCATGCGCTCGAACCAGCGCAACCCCTCCTCGGCGACCATGCCCTCGGCGGCCCAGGGCCCCCAGTTGATGCTCAGCGCATGCTGCCCCCGCGCGCGGCGGTAGTGGGCGAGCGCGTCGAGGAACTGGTTGCCCGCGGCGTAGTGCGCCATCCGGGCCGAGCCCCACACGGCCGAGCCAGACGAGAAGTAGACGGTGAAGTCCAGCTCCAGCTCGCGCGTGAGCTGGTGGAGCACCCAACCCCCGAGCACCTTCGGACGCAGGATGGAGGCGAGCGCCGTCTCGTCCATCGTCTCGAGCGGCACGAGCGTGGAGACGCCAGCGGCGTGGATGATGCCCTTCAGCGGAGCCGGGCCTCGATGGATCGACTCGAGGACCTCCGCCATACGAGCCGGGTCACCCACGTCCGCGCTGAGGGCGAGCACGGTGGCCCCCTGGGCCTCCATCGCCTCGATCGCGGCGAGCTGCCGGCCGACATCCCCCTCGCGGGGAAGCTCCGGCCACGTGGCGCGATCGGGCAGGCTCCGCCGGCCCAGCAGCACCAGGTGCCGCGCGCCCTTGGAGACCATCCACCTGGCCACATGCAGCCCCAGCCCACCCAGACCACCGGTGATGAGGTACGTCGCGTCGGCGCGCAGCGTGACGGGCGCGAGCGCGGGCGCCGGAGGCGCGGAGACGAGACGCGCGATGTACCGGGCCCCACCGCGGAAGGCGACCTGATCCTCCCCATCGGAGCCGGACAGCTCGCGCCACAGCGCCTCCACCTCACCCGCCGGAGCGCTCGGATCCAGATCCACCAGCCCGCCCCAGGCCGCCGGGTGCTCGAGGGCGATGACCCGCCCCAGGCCCCACATGGGCGCGTGCAGGGGTGAAGCGCATGCGACTCCGCCCACCGGCTGGCTGCCACGAGTGCACAGCCACAGCCGGGCACCGTTCGCGGAGCCACCCCTCACCAGGGCCTGCATGAGGCGCACCGCTGAGTGGACTCCCAGTTGCTGCGCGGACTCGACCTCCGCGAGCGAGGGCTCCGAGGAGGACGGAGCGTCCGCACCCCACAGGTGCACGACGGCTCGAACCGGACCGACCTCCTGGAGCAGGCGCTCGAAGTGCTCGGGGCGTCGCGGATCGATCGACCGCACCCGCTGGCCCTGCACCGACTCCTCATCCCCGGGGATGATCAACCAGCACGGCTCGCCCCGCTGCTCGAGCAGCGCGGCCAGCGCGGCGCCAGTGCCTTCGCGATGGCCGAGGATGAGCCACGCCCCGGCCTCCTGCCGCGCACGCGGAGCAACCGCCCCGCGCTCACGCGCCTGCCACGTGAGGTCGTAGACCCAATCGTCCGGCCGGGTGGTGCCCGAAGCCTGAGCACCACTGCTCGCGGCGATCGAAGCGGGGGCCTTCGGCACGGAGTCGCCGAGGTCGATCCAGTACCGGGAGCGCTGCCACGGATACAGAGGCAGCGAGACCAGGCTCCCTCCCGAGGGGAAGAGCCGGGCCCAGTCCACGGAGAAGCCCTTCACGTGGAGCCCACCCAGGGCGCCGAGCATCACCGTGTGGCCATCCCGCCCCTTGCGCAGGGAGGGCACCGCGGCGCCCCCCAGCTCGCGGCGCGCGAGTGCCTGGGAGACGTACCGGCTGAGCGCCGGCTGCGGCCCGAGCTCCACGAAGAGCCGGTGGCCCTCGTCGAGCAGGGTGTCCACGGCGTCGGAGAAACGCACCGCCTCACGGATGTTGCTCGCCCAATAGGCCGCGTCGAGCGCCTGGCCATCGATGGCCCGGCCGCTGACGGTCGAGATCATGGTGATGGAGCCAGGCCGCGTCTCGAGACGTCCCAACACCTCGACCAGCTCGGGCTGGAGCGGTGCCATCTGCTGACTGTGGAACGCGTAGTTGACGCCAAGGTCCCGCGTGGAGATGCCACGCGCGCGCAGGGCTTCGAGCACCTCACCGAGAGCCGCCGGCTCGCCGGAGAGGACCACGGAGCGGGCATCATTGATGGCCCCGATGGACAGCCGATCCGCGTAACGCTCGAGCTCGTGCCGGGCCTCCTCGGGCGAGAGCTCGACCGCGGCCATGCGGCCCTTTCCAGTGGCCCGCTGCATCAGGCGGCTCCGATGCGCCACCAGGCGCGCCGCCTCGGGCAGACTCAGCGCCCCGGAGATGTGCGCGGCGGCGATCTCGCCCACGCTGTGACCCACGACGGCGGCCGGGACGACACCGAGCGCGCGCCAGGCCGCCGCGAGCGCGACCTGGATCGCGAAGATGGCGGGCTGCGCCACCTCCGTCTCGTCCAGCCTCGACGCGGGGCCTTCCGCCTCGAGCGCCTCGATGATCGAGAACCCGGTGTGCTGGGCGAGGAGCATGTCGCACTCGCGCAGCGCGGCGGCGAAGGGCTCGCTCCGCGCGAGCAGATCCCGCCCCATGCCCTGCCACTGCGAGCCCTGGCCACCGAAGACGAAGACCACCTTGTCCCGCCGGCCCTCGGCGACACCCGTGGAGAGGTACGGCGGCGCCGAGCCCTCGAGGAAGGCCTGGAGCTGCTCGCCCCATTCCCGCTTGGAGCGTCCGGCCACGGCGAGACGGTGCTCGTGGTGATTGCGCCGGAGCGAGGCGGTGTAGGCGATGTCCTCGAACGCGAGGCTCTCGTTCCCCGGTCCGGCCAGGAGCGCATGGTACGAGCGCGCGAGTGCCCGCAGCGCGCCCTCGCTCCGCGCGGACAGGGCGAGGAGTTGGGCCGCGGTCTCGGCGGCCGGCTGCGCACGCGACGGCGTGGGCGGCTCCTCGAGGATGATGTGCGCGTTGGTCCCGCTGATGCCGAAGGAGCTCACGGCCGCGTACCGGCGCCGCTGGGAGGCGGGCCACGGCTGAAGCCGCGTCGGGATGACGAACGGCGTGTCCTCGAGCGAGATGCGGGGGTTGAGCGCCTGGAAGTGCAGGTGCTTCGGGATGGCCTCGTGCCGCAGGGCGAGGAGGACCTTGATGAGGCCCGCCATGCCGGCCGCGGCCTCCAGGTGCCCGATGTTCGTCTTGGCGGAGCCGAGGAAGCAGGGGGAGCCGTCCTCGCGCCGGACGCCATAGGTCTCCCGCAGGGCCTCGACCTCGATCGGATCCCCGAGCGGCGTGCCGGTGCCGTGGGCTTCGACGTAGCCGATGTCGCGGGGCGACAGACGGGCCGCCGCCAGGGCCTCGCGGATCAGCGCCTGCTGGGACAGCACGTTGGGGGCCGTCAGTCCGGTGGAGCCACCGTCCTGGTTCACGGCCGAGGCGCGGATCACCCCGAGGATGTTGTCCCCCTGGGCCAGCGCATCGGAGAGCCGCTTGAGCACGACGACGCCGCAGCCCTCGCCGCGGACGAAGCCATTGGCCCTCGAATCGAAGGTCCGGCAGCGCCCGTCCGGAGACAGCGCCAGGAGCTTGGAGAGCCAGGAGCTCGGACGCGGAGAGAGGAGCAGGTTGACGCCACCCACGAGCGCCGCGTCGCACTCGCGGTTGCGCAGGCTCTGGCTGGCCAGGTGCAACGCCACGAGCGAGGACGAGCAGGCCGTGTCCACGGACATGGCCGGGCCGCGCAGATCCAGCAGGTACGAGAGCCGCCCGGCGATCACGCTGTTGGAGCAGCCGATGACCGAGTAGACGTCTCCCTCGACGCCACGCTCCGCCTGCAGCATGGCGTAGTCGTAGCCGCACACGCCGACGAAGACGCCCGTCCGGGTGCCCGCCAGACGCGACCTCGGCAGGCCGGCATCATCGAGCGCCTCCCAGGCGACCTCGAGCAGCAGGCGCTGCTGCGGATCCATGGCCACGGCCTCGCGAGGGGCGATCCCGAAGAACTCCGGATCGAAGCCATCCACGCGATCGAGGAAGCCGCCCCAGCGCGTGCCCTTGTGCTCCGCGGCGTCCGTGCTGCTCCGCCAGCGATCGGCGGGGACCTCGCGGACGGCATCCACCCCTTCGGACAGCAGCCGCCAGTACGCCTCCGGCTCGTTGGCGCCACCCGGGAAGCGGCAGCCGATGCCGACGATGGCGAGGGGCTCGAGTCCCTCGGCTGCCGAGTCCCGCGCCTTCGTCACCTTTGGCGAGGACCGGGTCTCGCTCTTCGCCGGGCGGGCCACGGAGCGCGCCTCGGCCTCGAGCAGGGGCTCCAGCTTGCCGAACAGGTGCGTCGTCAGCGCCTCCACCGTGGGGTAGGCGTAGATGAGCGTCGCGGACAACGTGAGCTTCAGCCCCGACTCGATGCGGTTGCGCAGCTCCAGGCCCGTCAGGCTGTCCATCCCCTGCTCGCCGAAGGGCAGATCGGGCTCGATGCGATCCGGCTCCATGCGGAGGATGCGTCCGAGCTGCTCGCGCAGGTAGGCCTCCAGGAGCCCGCGCCGCTGATCCGGCTCCGCCGCCGCGAGCAGCTCGCGCGCACTGCCCTTGGGCGAGGGGGTGCCCCCCACCCGCTCCTGCATCAGCACGGAGAGGAAGGGCGCCTGTGCCGCGCTCAGATAGAACTCGCGCCACTGCCGCAGGTCGAGCGGCACCACGACCGCCTGCGCGACCTCCCGCACCAGGAGACGGCCGAGCGCCTCGAGTGCCTGCGCTGGCGGCATGTTGCCCACGCCCCGGAGGGCCAGGCGCTCACCGCGATTCGTCGCCGCGGCGGCGAGCCCCACGTCGGCCCACGGTCCCCAGTTGACGCTCAACGCGGGGAGTCCCGCCGCGCGCCGGTGATGCGCGAGCGCGTCCATGAAGGCGTTGGCCGCCGCGTAGTTGCCCTGGCCCGGCGAGCCCAGCACCGACGCCGCCGAGGAGAACATCACGAAGAAGTCGAGCGGGCGGCCCTGCGTCCGCACATGCAGGTTCCACGCGCCCTGGACCTTCGGCGCCAGCACCGTGCGCAGCCGCGGCTCATCCAGTTGCGTCAGCACGCCATCGGCGATGACGCCGGCCGCGTGGACGATGCCGCGCAGCGGTCGAGGCTCCGCGTCGATCGACTCGAGCAGGCGCACCACGTCGGCGTCGCTCGTGACGTCCGCACGGTGGACGCGCACCCCGGCACCGCTCGCCCGGAGCTCCTCCAACACCCGCTCCGCCTCCGCGGAGGGAACGCCACGCCCGGTGAGCACCAGGTGCCGGGCGCCCCTCTGGACGAGCCACTTCGCCACCTCCAGCCCCAGCCCACCCAGGCCGCCGGTGATGAGGTAGGTATCATCCGCCGTGAGCTCGAGAGGCTTCGACGCCTCCCGCCCGGACGTCCCACGTCCCAGCCGCGCGACATGGCGCGCCGCCCCACGCAGGGCGATCCGATCTTCCGCTCCGTCGGCCAGGAGCTCCTCGGAGAGGGAGGCGAGCTCCTCGGGTGAGGGCAGCGCGCTCAAGTCCACGTGCGCGCAGCGCAGCTCGGGGTGCTCATGGGTGATCACCGCCGCGAGGCCCACGAGGGGCGCGGCGGCCGGGGAGCCGGGCCGCTCGCCCTGGGCGAGCACCTGGACACCCGACGTCACCAACCACAGCCGCGGCGCATCGCGCCATCCGCGCTGCGCCCACGCCTGCAGCAGGTACACCACGCTGGTGCAGCTCAGGGACAACGCGTGTTCGAGCGACTCGGGCTCCTTCGCGTCGGACGCATCGAGCCCGTAGAGGTGCACCATGCCCCTGCACGGCGACTGCTCGCTGAAAGCCTCCCGGAGGAGCGTCTGGAAGTCCTCGAGCCTGGCGGGATTGATGCGGTAGCGATCCTCCCCGAGCCGCTCGTAGGAGGACCCCGCCTCCACCACGACACAGCCCCCGGAGCGCTCCGCGAGCGCGGCGGTCAGCGACTGGCCGATGCCCCGCGCATCCGCGAAGACGAGCCAACGGCCCTCCCTCCGCGAACTCCCCTCCTCGGTCCGAGCCGAGCGCTGCTGCGGCTGCCACTGGACGGAGTAGATCCAACGGCCCACCTCGTCGGCCGGCGCGCTGGCGGCGCTGATCTTCTTGCACACCAGCCGCCGCACCTCGGCCACCACCCCACCCTGCTCGTCCAGGAGCGTGACATCACACTCGACCACGCTCGAGCCCGCGGAGGCGCCATCGACGATCCGGACATGGCTCCAGAGCCCGGCCTCCGGACGCGCCAGGACCCGCAGCCGCGAGAGCGCCACGGGCACGTAGACGCCCCCCTCGCCATCGAGTCCCTCGAGCGCCGCCGCCAGGACCTGGAAGCAGCCGTCGAGCAGCGCCGGGTGCAGGTCGTAGCGCTCCACCTCCGCCGTCAGCTCGTCGTCGAGCCGCACGCGGCCGAGCGCCTCTCCCTTCACCCGATACAGCTCCCGCACCACGCGGAAGCTCGGGCCGTACTCCAGACCGATCTCCCGGAGGGTCTGGTAGTGCGCCTCGACAGAGGCCTGCTCGCCGCAGCGCGCGCGGAGCTCCTCGAGCCCGGCCGGAGCCGCGTCCTCCACGACGGACGCATCACCGTGCCGCAGGGTGCCCTCGGCATGGAGCGTCCAGGTCAACCCGGAGGACGTTCCCTCGCGCACGACCGGTGCGCTGAAGAGCCGGAACGCGCTCGCTCCCGGGCGCTCCGTCGAGAGCCACAGCTGAAGGACCCGCTCCTCGTCCTCGGGGAACGACAGGAGCGCGCTGAAGCTCACATCCTCGAGGAAGGCCGGGCCCCCGAGCGCCTGCCTCGCCGCGCTCAGCGCCATGTCGACCATGGCCGCCGCGGGCAGCGCGGGCACACCCTGGACGCGGTGCTCCGCGAGCAGGGGGACGTGCTTCGGCCCCAGTTGCACCTGCCAGAGGCGCGCGACATCCCCCTGCGCGGACAGGTCGATGCGCTCGCCGACGAGCGGATGTCCGGAGGTGGTCCGCAGCGAGCGCGCACCCCGGGAGGCGGGCTCCAGCCAGAAGCGCTCACGCTGCCAGGGATACGTGGGCAGCGGCACGAGCTGGCCCTTGCCCGGATACACCCGGTTCCACGCGACGCGGTGGCCCGAGGCATAGAGGGCGCCGAGCGAGGCAAGCATCGTGTGCCGCTCTTCCTCTCCACGCCGGAGGGACGCGAGCACCGTCCCCTCCCTGCTCACCGCGTTCATCGTCTGCTCGACGGCAGGGAGCAGGACGGGGTGAGGGCTCACCTCGACGAAGGTGTCGTACTCACCCGCGAGGAGCCGCTGCGCCGCCGCCGCGAAGCGCACCGGGAGGCGGAGGTTGTTCCCCCAGTGGGCGGCGTCCAGCTTCGCCCCATCGAGGAACTCCCCCGTCACGGTGGAGCAGAGGGGAATCTCCGCCGGGCGGGGCTTGATGCGCGCGATCCGTCCTTCCAGCTCCCGGCTGATCACCTCCACCAGCGGGGTGTGTGACGGCACATCCATCTTCACCCAGCGGCAGAACACACCGCGCTGCTCGAGCGCCGCGACCGCCTCCTTGACCGCCTCCGGCTCTCCCGACAACACCTGCGAGCGGGGAGCATTCAAGCCGCCGAGCCAGATCCTTCCGCTCCAGGGACGGATGGCATCCTCGGCCTCCTCCACCGAGAGCTCGACCATGGCCATCGTGGCACCCCGTCCCCCCAGGGTGCGCATGAGCTTGCTGCGATGGCAGATGATGAAGGCGGCGTCCTCGAGGCTCAGCGCCCCGGCCACGTGCGCCGCGACCACCTCGCCCATGCTGTGTCCCATCACGGCATCGGGCTCGATTCCCCACGAGCGCCACAGGGCCGTGAGGGCCACCTCGACCGCGAAGAGCACCGGCTGGTTGATGTCGATCTCGCCCAGACGCGAGCGCGACTCCTCCACGGCGATCTCGTCGAGCACGCTCCAGCCCAGATGGGGCCGCAACACCTGGTCCACCTTGACGAGCGCGTCGCGGAACACCGGCTCGCTCTCCATCAGCGCCCGGCCCATCCCGGCCCGCTGCGCGCCCTGCCCCGGGTAGACGAAGACGATCTTCCGGCGCACGCCGAACGCCTTGCGGCCCGCCCAGGCGTCACCCGGCAGCTCTCCTCGCGCGAACGCCCGCAGCCGCTCCGCGGTGCGCTCGCGAGAGTCCGCCAGCACCGCGAGGCGGTGGGGATGGTGCGTGCGATGAGCGGACGCGGTGTAGCAGACGTCGGAGAGGCTCGCGCCCCCGTCACGGCCCAGGCGCTCCGCGTAGCGTTCCGCGAGGGCCTGGAGCGCTTCGCGGCTGCGCGCGGACAGGGGCAGCAGCTCCGGGCGCAGCGGCAGCGAGGGCCTCACCGCGGGCTGGGGTGCCTCCTCGAGGATGACATGGGCGTTGGTGCCACTGATTCCGAACGAGCTGACACCCGCGCGGCGCGGCTGCCCGGAGGCCTGCCAGGGCGTGAGCCGGGTGGGGATGGTGAGCGCACTGCCCTCGAGCTGGATGCGAGGGTTGAGCTGCTTGAGGTGCAGGTGCGGCGGGATGTGCTGGTGGCGCATCGCGAGGACGACCTTCATGAGCCCCGCCACGCCCGCGGCGGCCTCCAGGTGTCCCACGTTGGTCTTCACCGAGCCGATGCCGCACACCCCACCGTCCGGGCGCGGGACGCCGTAGGTCTCGCGCAGCGCCTCCGCTTCGATCGGATCGCCGAGCGAGGTGCCGGTGCCGTGCGCCTCCACGTAGCTCACCTGCTCCGCCTTCAGCCCGGCGTTCTCCAGGGCCTGACGGATGAGCGCCTGCTGCGAGAGCACGTTGGGAGCGGTCAGCCCCGTCGACTTGCCGTCCTGGTTGATCGCCGAGCCGCGGATCGTCGCCAGGATGTGATCACCGTCCGCGAGCGCATCGGAGAGCCGCTTGAGGATGACGACGCCACACCCTTCGCCGCGGGTGAAGCCATTGGCGGAGGCATCGAAGGCCTTGCTGCGGCCATCGGGCGACAGGGCCTGCAGCTTGGACACGAGCAGCACGGACTGCGGCGAGAGGATCAGGTTCACGCCGCCAGCGAGCGCCATGTTGCACTCGCGGGCCCTCAGGCTCTGGCAGGCCAGGTGGAGCGCGACGAGCGAGGACGAGCAGGCCGTGTCCACCACCAGGCTCGGCCCCTGCAGGTTGAAGAGATAGGACAGCCGGCCGGAGAGGACGCTCGTGGCGATGCCCGTGGCGCTGAACGCGTCTCCCGTCTCCGGACGATCCACCTGCATGCAGTGGTAGTCGTCATTGCAGGCACCGATGAAGACGCCGCCGCGGCTGCCCGAGAGCTTGTCCACGTCCAGGCCGGCATCCTCGAGCGCCTCCCACGCCACCTCGAGCAGCAGGCGCTGCTGGGGATCCATCCGCACCGCCTCGCGGGGGGAGATCCCGAAGAAGCCCGGGTCGAAGGCATCCACCGCGTCCAGGTAACCCCCCCATCGCATGGCCCCATCACCGATGCCGGCGGCCTCCTCCTGCGGCCAGCGATCGAGCGGGATCTCCCGCACGGCATCGACACCGTCGTGGAGCAACCGCCAGAAGGCCTCCACGTTCTCCGCCTGGGGGAAGCGGCACGCCATTCCCACGATGGCGATGGGCTCCTTCGCGGCTCCCTCCACGGCGTTCAGCCGGGCCTGCATCTTCTCCAACGCCACCAGCATGCGCTTGGCGGGAGACAGCTCGCTGGACTCGTCGTTGCGGTTTGCCATGTCAGATCTCTTCATTCAGCGCGGCGAGCTTCTCCGCGAGGAGCGCCTCGGCCTCTTCGTCCGAGAGCTGCTTGACGTTGTTGACGATCTCGGCCTCGAGCGCCGCCGCCTCGTCCTGGGGCTGCTCGGCCTTGTTCGCGATGGGAAGTTGCAGCCGCTCGGCCAGGTGCTCGACGAGCGCCGCCACGGTCGGGTAGCGCCACACCAGCGTCGCCGGGAGCCGCTCCCCCAGGCTGGCCTCGAGCCGGTTGCGGATCTCCAGGCTCATCAGGGAGTCCAACCCCAGGTTGCCGAGCGGCTCCTGGAGATCGATCCGCGAGGGAGCCAGCCGGAGCACGTGGCCGACCTGCTCGCACAGGTGGGCCTCGAGCAGCCGCGCCCGCTCCATCCGCTCCGCCGCCCGGAGCGTCTCCATGAAAGCGCCCCGCTCCGCCGGGCGCTCCCCGCTGGTGGCCTGCTCGCGAGCAATCCGTGACAGGAACGGCGACTGCGCCGCCGTGAGGTAGAACTCGCGCCACTGCCGCAGATCGAAGCGCATGACCGCCACACGCGCGTGGGGGCTCCCCAGCACCCGGCCCAGTGCCTCGAGGGCCTGCACCGGCTGCATGCTGTCCACGCCACGCTGGGCGATGCGCTCGCCGCGGT
The DNA here is from genome assembly GCF_024623785.1 of Archangium lipolyticum. Classification (NCBI taxonomy): domain Bacteria; kingdom Pseudomonadati; phylum Myxococcota; class Myxococcia; order Myxococcales; family Archangiaceae; genus Archangium; species Archangium lipolyticum. The sequence goes on along the minus strand of NZ_JANKBZ010000028.1, from coordinate 69,143 downwards.
GGGCCGCCGCGGCCGCCAGGCCCACCCCGGCCCAGGAGCCCCAGTCGATGCTCAACGCGGGCAATCCGAGGCCCCGCCGGTAGGACGCCAGCGAGTCGAGGAAGACATTGGCCGCCGCGTAGTTGGCCTGTCCCGGCGAGCCCAGGAGCGAGCCAGCCGCCGCGAAGAGCACGAAGAAGTCGAGCGGCGCCGCCGCCGTCAGCTCATGCAGGTTCCACGCGCCATGGACCTTGGGCGCCATCACCGCGCGCAGGCGCTCGGAGGTGAGGTTCACGATCACGCCGTCATCGAGGACCGCCGCCGCGTGGAAGACACCTCGGAGCGGAGGCATCCCAGCCGCCAGCTCCGAGAGAACCCGCTCGAGCTCCGGCCGCGCCGCCACGTCGGCCTTGCACACCCGGACCTCGGCACCGGCCGCACGCAGCGCATCGAGGGTCCGCTGCGCCTCCGCGGATGGATCTCCCCGGCCCAGCAAGGCGAGGTGGCGGGCGCCGCGCTCGACCAACCACTCCGCGAGCTTCAGGCCCAGGCCACCGAGTCCTCCCGTGATGAGGTAGGTGCCATCGGAGCGAAGCTCCGCCAGTGGGGCCGTGCCGCGCTCCATGCGCGACAACCGCGCCACGAACCTCGCCGGGCCCCGGAGCGCGACCTGTTCCTCCGGCGTCGACGAGAGCAGCTCGTCGGCGAGCACGCGCGCCTGGGCCTCGTCGAGGGCTCCGAGATCCACGTTGCAGCACCGGAGCTCGGAATGCTCCAGCGAGAGGACCCGTCCGAGTCCCCAGAGCGGGGCCTGCTCGACGTGGATCGCACGCTCCTCGGGCTTGACCGCGTGGACCCCCTCCGTCACCAGCCACAGCCTGGGCATGTCACGGAAGCCCGAGGCCACCAGGGCCTGCGTGAGGTGGAGCGCGCTCCCGACCCCCAGCGACCGTGCCCGCTCCAAGGCCTCCGGCCCCTCCTCGGGCCGAGGCGCGTCGAGGCTGAAGAGATGCACGACGCCGCGGCACGCCGGCTTCCCGGGGCCGAACTCGGCTTCGAGAATCCGCGTGAACCCCTCCGTCCGCGACGGATCGACCACGTAGTGGCCCGGCTCGACGAGGCGCGACGTCTCCCCGTGGGAAACCAGGACACAGGACCCGCCACGCTCGCGCAGCACCGCCTGCAGCGTCCTGCCGAAGCCCTGACGGTCCGCGAGCACGAGCCATGCCCCTTGCGCGGACTCCGTGGAGGGCGCGGCTTCCACGCGCGGCTCCTCCTGCCAGTCGACCAGGTACATCCACCGGTCGATCTCGTCCGCGGAGCGCCGCCGCACCGCATCCAGGCGCCGGCACATCAGGCCCCTGGCCTCCATCAGGACGCGGCCGTCCCCATCGAGCAGGGTCACGTCCGCTTCGACCGTGCCCGCCCCGCTGCTCGTGCCGGACCGGACGAGCGCGTGTCCCCACAGCGCACGGCCCGGGCGCCCGTGAACGCGGAGGCTCTCGACCGCCATCGGAACGAACGTCTCGCCCCGCCGCTCGCCCAATCCCGCCCCGTTGATGACCTGGAAGCAGGCATCCAGCAGCGCCGGGTGGAGCTGATGGACCCCCATCTCCGAGGCCACCGGGGACGGCAGCTCGAGGCGAGCGATCGCCTCCCCCGGCGCCTTCCACAGCTCCTTCAACACGCGGAAGCTCGGACCGAAGTCGACGCCTCGCTCCTGCATGAACTGGTAGTGCGTCTCGCCGTCCATGCGCTCCGTGCACCGCCCCCGCGCCTCCTCGAGCGCGAAGGTTTCCGCCCCGGCGCATTCACGGATCCGCCCCTCGGCGTGCAGCGTCCAGGCCCCACGCGCCTCCGCCGGCCGGCTGAAGACCCGAAAGCGCGGCGCTCCGGTCTCGTCCGGCGCGAAGCTCATCTGCACCGCGAGGGCCTCCTCGCGAGGCAGCACCATCATCTCCTGGAAGATCACGTCCTCGAGCGCACGGCTCGCCGGGCCCAGCGCCTCCGCCGCCCCCGCCAGCGCCATCTCGAGATAGGCGGCGCCGGGGAGGACCACCTCACCGTGCACGCAATGGTCCTCGAGGTACGCCGGGCTGTCCGCGGAGAGCTCCGTCTGCCACAGGTGCGAGCCCTCCTGCCCCGCCAGCACCAGGTGGGTGCCCAGCAACGGGTGGTGTCCGGCCTCCCGGGCCCGGCGCGCACGCGCTGGCGCCTCGACCCAGAAGCGCTCGCCCTGCCACGGGTAGGTGGGCAGCGCCACCCGCCGGCCGCGCACCGGGTGCTGACGCTGGAGGTCCACCTCGTGCCCCAGGGCGTACAGCGCCCCCAGCGAGGAGAGCATCGAGCCCCGCTCGTCCTCCTCACGCCGGAGCGACGGCAGCACCGCGCCCTCGCGCCCGAGGTGCCGCAGATGCTGCTCGACGGCGGGCAGGAGGATGGGGTGTGGGCTCAGCTCGATGAAGATGTCATGACCCTCGACCGCGAGCCGCTCGATCGCCTTCGAGAACAACACCGGCTCCCGCAGGTTGTCGACCCAGTAGCTGGCGTCGAACGCCGCGCCATCCGTCATCGCCCCCGTCACCGTCGAGCAGATGGGGACGCGAGCCGCGCGCGGCGCGATGCCCTGGAGGGCCGCGAGCAGTTCCGGCCGCAGCGGGTCCATCTGCGGGCTGTGCGACGCGACGTCCACCTTCACGAAGCGGCAGAAGACGTCCCGCTGCTTGAGGTGGCCGGAGATCTCCTCGAGCGCCGCGGGCTCGCCCGAGAGGACGGTGGACCGCACGCTGTTGCTCACCGCGACGGAGACACGAGCCTCGAAGCCCCGCAGGGCCTGCTTCGCCTCCTCCATCGTCAGGTCCACCAGGAGCATGGAGCCCTGGCCACTCACGCCGCGCAGCAGCCGGCTGCGGCGGCAGATGACCCTCGCGGCGTCCTCCAGGCTCAGCGTGCCGGCCACGTGCGCCGCGGCGACCTCGCCCATGCTGTGCCCCACCACCGCGTCCGGCTCGATGCCCCACGAGCGCCACAGCTCCGCCAGCGCCACCTCCATGGCGAAGAGCACGGGCTGGATGACATCGATCTCATGGAGACGGCCGCGGCCCTCATCGGCCGCGAGCTGCTCGAGGACGCTGAAGCCCGCGCAGGTCCGGATGGCCTCGTCGCAACGCTCCAGCGCGGTACGGAACGCAGGCTCCTCCACGAGGAGTTTCCGGCCCATGCCCAACCACTGAGAGCCCTGGCCGGGGAACACGAAGACCACGCGACGGCGAGCCGACCCCGACTTGCGGCCGATGGTGGCCCCCGGGACTGGCTCTCCGCGCGAGAACGCCTCCAGCGTCTCCACGAGCCCGGCATGCGTGCGGCCCACGAGCGCGAGGCGGTGATCATGATGGGTGCGCGACAGGGCCGCCGTGGCACAGGCCTCGCGAAGCGCCACGTCCGGATGCTCCGCGAACCAGCGCGCGTAACTCCCGGCCATCGCCCGGAGCGCTTCCGGCCCACGCGCCGAGAGCACGAGGAGCTCCGCGCCCCGTGCGGGCAGCGGAGGTTGAGGAGCCTGCACGGGCGGCTCCTGCAGGATGACGTGTGCGTTGGTGCCGCTGATGCCGAACGCGCTCACTCCCGCCAGGCGCGGCTGCTCGCCTCGCGGCCACGCGCGGGGCTCGGTCGGAATGGCCACCGGCACGCCTTCGAGAACGATGTCCGGGTTGAGGCGCTTGAAGTGCAGGTTCGGAGGAATCGCCTCATGGCGCAGCGCGAGCGCCGTCTTCAGCACGCCCGTGAGCCCCGCCGTCGCCTCCAGGTGCCCGACGTTCGTCTTGACCGACCCCACCACGAGCGGGGCCTCCGCGCTCCTCCCCGCCCCCAGCACGCGGGCCAGCGCCTGCAGCTCGATGGGATCACCCAGCGAGGTCCCCGTCCCGTGTGCCTCGACGAAGGAGATCCGCGAGGGATTGAGCCCACCGCTCGCCAGCGCCTGTTCGATGACCCGCTCCTGCGCCGGGCCGTTGGGCACCATCAGACCACTGCTGGCGCCATCCTGGTTCACCGCCGAGCCGACGATGAGCGAGAGGATCTCGTCCCCCTGGGCCAGCGCATCCGACAACCGCTTGAGCACGAGGACGACGCAGCCCTCGGAGCGCACGAAGCCATTGGCGGAGGCATCGAAGGTCTTGCAGCGCCCATCGGGTGCGAGCCCCCGGCTGCTGGAGAGAGCGATCGTCGCGTCCGGCGTCAGCATGAGGTTGACGCCAGCGGAGAGCGCCATGTCGCACTCGCGGTTGCGCAGGCTCTGACAGGCGATGTGGAGCGCCACCAGAGACGACGAGCAGGCCGTATCGATGGACATGCACGGCCCCTGGAGGCCGAGCGTGTAGGAGAGCCGGCCAGCGGCCGCGTTCAGTGACGTGCCCGTCACATGGTAGATGTCGGTGGCCCCCGCGAGCTGCCGCGCCTGGAGCTGCGCGTAGTCGCTCCCGATGATGCCCAGGAACACGCCCGTCCGGCTTCCGGAGAGCTGATCCGGCGGCTGCCCCGCGCGCTCGAGCGCCTCCCACGCCACCTCGAGCAGCAGCCGCTGCTGGGGATCCATGCGCGAGGCCTCCCGAGGGGAGATCCCGAAGAACGCGGCGTCGAAGCGATCCACGCCGTCGATGAATCCTCCCCAGCGCGCGTACGTACGGCCCGGCTTGCTGGGGTCGGGATCGAACAGCGCCTCGGCGTCCCACCGATCGCGCGGCACCTCGGTGATGGCGTCCACGCCCTCGTACAGCAGGCGCCAGAACTCATCAGGCGTCCGCGCACCGCCCGGTACGCGGCAGGCCGTACCCACGATGGCGATGGGCTCCGAACGCGTGCGCTTGAGCGCCTCGCTCTCCGAATGCAGCTCGAGCGCCAACAGCATGAGCCTCTTGGGAGGGAGGCTCGCGATCTTCTCGTAGAATTCCTTGCTCATCGCAGTCGTGCCCGATTCAGCTCAGCTTCTGTGCAATCAACCGCTCGACCTCTTCGTCGGACAGCCCCGCCACCTGCGACAGGCGCTCGGCGAGATCGCCGATCTCCGCCTGAGCGGTCTGCGGCCGTGACTCCTGGGCCGCCGCGGCGGTGGGCAGTGGGATCTCCACCGCGGTGACACTCCCGGCCAGGCGCTTCGCCAGCGCGAGCACGGTGGGGTGATCGAACGCGAGGCTCGCGGGCAGCTCCTTGTCGAGGCCCCGCTGCAGCGCGTTGCGCAGCTCCACGGACATCAGCGAGGTCATGCCCATCTGGAAGAACCCCCGCTCCGCGGGCGGCAGCTCGGAGGATGGGAACCCGAGGATCCGCCCCACCTCGGCCTGGATGCGCTGCACCAGCGTGTCGAACCGGCGGGCCGGAGGCAGCGACTCGAGCTCCGCGAGCCACCGCGCCCGCGAGGACGCCGCGCCCGGCGTTGGCGAGGACTCGCCCACCTGCCGCAGGAAGGGCCGGCGGCGCCGGGCCTCCCAGAGCGGCTTCAACGCCGACCAGTTCACGGATGCGACGGTCTTGTGGCTCACCCCCGCCCGCAGCACCTGGCCCATCGCGTCGAGCGCCCGCTCCGACGACATGGGATTCATTCCGAAACGCGCGAAGTCCCGCTCGCCCTCGGCACGCTCCCCGCCAATCTGGTCCCACGTCCCCCAGTGGATGGTAGTGGCGGGCAGCCCCAGGGCCCGGCGGTGATGCGCGAGCGCCTCGAGGAACTGGTTGCCCGCGGCGTAGTGCGCCAGACCCGAAGCGCCCCACTGGGTCGACGTCGACGAGAACATCACGAAGAAGTCGAGACCCAGCTCACGCGTCAGCTCGTGCAGCACCCAGGAGCCGAGCACCTTCGGGCGCAGCATCGCCGCCATGGCCGCCTGGTCCATGTCCTCCAGGCGGCACTCCGTCAGGAGCGCGGCGGCGTGGATCACCCCTCGCAACGGGGGAAGCGTCGCGGCCACCTCGCGCAGGAGCTCCGCCATCCTCGCGCGATCCGCCACGTCGGCGGCCAGCGTGGTGACGGACGCGCCGAGTGCGCGGAGCGACTCGATTCCCTCGCGGCGCCGCGCCGAGGCCGCATCCCCCACGTCGGAGATGCCACTCCGGCCCAGCAGCACGAGGTGCCGCGCCCCCCGCTCCACCAGCCACCGCGCCACCTTCAGGCCCAGCCCTCCCAGGCCGCCGGTGACGAGGTAGGCCGCGTCCGGACGCAGGCGCAGCGGCTCCACTGGCGCATCCACCCGCCCGCGAACGAGGCGGGGCACGAGCGTGCGCTTCTCGCGGAACGCGAGCTGATCCTCACCATCCCCGCCGAAAGCGGAGATCTCGCGGAGCACCGCGGCGCTCTCATCGGGAGTGCTCCCCGGCTCCAGGTCGATGAGGCCGCCCCACACGTCGGGCTGCTCAAGGGACACGACCCGGCCCAGGCCCCAGAGCGGCGCCTGCGCCAACGACACGCGCTCGGTCCCCGAACCGGTGACCTGGGCGCCACGGGTCACCACCCAGAGCCGCGCGCGCCCGGGTGAGCCCATGAGTGCCTTCACCAGATGCAGCGCGGCCCCGGAGGACTCCGGTGTGACCCCCTGCTCGTCGAGCATCGCATCGAGGCCCCACAGGTAGACGGCGCGGCCCTCGTGTCCTGGAGGCAGTGCCGGCAGCTCGCGCAGCAGGCGCTCCATGTCCTCGGGCCGCTTCGGGTCCACCACGAAGCGCCGCGCGTCCAGCCGCTGGAAGGACGTCCCCGCCGTCACGGTGACGCACGGGTGGCCCTGACGGCCAATCGCCTCCACGAGCGCCGTGCCCCATCCGCTCCGGTCGAGGAACACGATCCAATCCGCGGGCCCCGGTTGGGCCGCTCCGACGGGCCGGGCCTCCCAGGCCACGTCATGGAACCAGTCCTGCGAGCGGGCCTCGCCCAGCACCTCGAGGAGCCGCTCGGCCGCGACACGCCGCAGCCGCACCCCGCGCGCCGCGGCCACCTTGCGGCCTTCTCCATCCAGCAACTCCAGCGTGCCCACCCGCTCGTCCGGGCTGGCCGCGGGCGCGAGCGACACATGGGCCCACTTCACGTCGGCACGGCCCGGAACACACTCGATCGCCTCGATGCTCAGGGGCATGAACAGCGCGGCCCCCTCCGCCTCCGCCGCGATCGCGAGCGCCAGGGTCTGTAGCCCCGCGTCCAGCAGGGCCGGGTGGAGCTGGTAGCGCACCGACTCCTGGACGAGCTCCGGCCCGAGCGCGACGAGCCCGAGCGCCTCTCCCGGCCGCCTCCAGACCTCGCCGAGCGTCCGCAGCGGAGCCTCGTACTGGACGTTGCGACGCTCGAGCTCCTCGTAGATGGCTGGCCCCGATACCTGCTGCGCGCAGCGCGAGCGCACCGCATCGATGACCACCGGAGTGCCCGAAGGCGCGCTCACGGTCCGCAACTGGCCCCGGCAATGCCTCACCCACCCCGCCTTGCCCGCCGCGCCACCCGCCGAGCGGCTGTGGATCTGGAACATGTGCCGGCCACCGGAAGCCGGCGAGACGTGCACCTGCACGACGCGCCGCTCCGTCTCCGGCAACACCAGCGCGCGCTCGAACTCCACGTCCGAAAGCTCGCGAGGCCCGGTCCCCAGGGCCTCGGCCGCGGCGCTCAGCCCGAGCTCGGCCAGGGCCGAGGCTGGAACCACGGCGACGCCTCCCAACCGGTGCGCGCCGAGCCACGGCAGCGAGGTACTGCCCAGCTCCAGCTCGAAGATCTCACCGTCGATTCCATGCGCCACGCTCACCGGCCGGCCACGCAGGGACGTCACGTGCTCGGCGGCGGGCAGGACGGGCGACACCACTGCGTCGATCCAGAACCGCTTGTGCTGCCAGGGATACGTCGGCAGCGGGACCATGCGCCCGCCCTCCGGGAAGAGCCGGGTCCACTCCACGGGCCAGGCCGCGCTGTACAGCGCGCCGAAAGACTCCAGCATCACCGCCCGCTCGGACTCCTCGCGCCGCAGGGACGGGAGCGTCAGGCCCTCACGGTCCGCGTGCTGCAGGCACCGCTCGACGGCGGGCAGCAGGATCGGGTGCGGGCTCATCTCCATGAAGACCGTATGTCCGCCCTGGACGAGCTCGAGCACGGCCGTGGAGAACAGCACCGGATCGCGCAGGTTGCGGACCCAGTACGCGGCATCGAAGCCGGAGCCATCACAGACGGAGGCGGTGACGGTCGAGACGATGGGCACGGAGGAGGGCTTCGGCCGAACCGAGGAGAGCGCGGCGAGCAGCTCGGCGCGCAGCGGATCGACCTGCGGGCTATGCGACGCCACGTCGACCTTCACCCACCGGCAGAACACATTGCGGGCCTCGAGCGAGCCACGGATCTCCTCGAGCGCCGCGGCATCTCCGGACAGCACCGTCGACGTCGGGCTGTTGCTCACCGCGATCGCGACACGCTCCTCGCGCCCCACGAGGGCCTTCTTCGCCTCCGCGAGGGACAGCTCCGTCGCCAGCATCGCGCCCTGGCCACTGATGCGCTTGAGCAGCCGGCTCCTGAGGCAGATGACGGCCGCCGCATCCTCCAGGCTGAGCGCGCCCGCCACGTGCGCCGCGGCCACCTCGCCCATGCTGTGTCCCACCACCGCGTCGGGCTCGATCCCCCACGAGCGCCAGAGCGCCGAGAGCGCCACGGCCATGGCGAACAGGACCGGCTGCACGACGTCGATCTCCTGGAGCCGCGACGACTCGGACGGCGCCCGGAGCACGTCGAGCAGCCGCCACGACACATGGGGCCGCATGGCCTCGTCGATGCGCTCGAGGGCCTCACGGAAGACCGGCTCCTGCTCGAGGAGCTGCCGCCCCATGCCGAGCCACTGCGAGCCCTGGCCCGGGAACACGAAGACCACCTTGCGCCGCTCGTCCGTGCCCTTCCGGGCCGGAGCGGGTCCTCCGGTCGCGAGCTCCCGGAGCTTCCCGGCGATGACGGCCGGGGACTCTCCCGAGACGGCCAGGCGGTACTCATGGTGCGTCCGCCGGAGCGCCGCCGTGTAGCAGACATCCCGGAGCGACACTTCCGGCGACGACACGAGGTACTCCGCGTACTTCCGGGCCAGATCCTGGAGCGCGGAGGGAGAGCGTGCCGACAGCGGCAGCAGGTGCGCACCGGACGCGTGGGCGGCCGGCGCCGCCTGAGCCGCGGGGGGCTCCTCGAGAATCACGTGCGCGTTCGTCCCGCTGATGCCGAACGAGCTGACCGCGCCACGGCGCTTCCTGTCCTCCCTCGCCGGCCAGGGGTGGAGTGCCGTCGGGAGGGTGATGGGTGCGTCGCCGAGATCGATCCGCGGGTTGAGCCGCTGGAAGTGCGCGAGCGGAGGGACGGCCTGGTGCCTCAGGGAGAGGACCATCTTGATGACGCCCGCGATTCCCGCAGCCGACTCGAGGTGGCCGATGTTGGTCTTCGCCGCACCCACGACGAGCGGATGCTGCGCGGAGCGCCCGCTGCCGTAGACCTCCTGGAGCGCCTCCATCTCGATGGGATCCCCCAAAGAGGTTCCGGTCCCATGCGCCTCGACACAGTCGATGTCGGAAGGCTCCAGGCCCGCGCTGTGCAGCGCCTGGCGGATGAGCGCCTTCTGGGCAAGCACGTTGGGCGCGGTCAGCCCCGCCGACTTGCCGTCCTGGTTGACGGCCGAGCCCCGCACGAGCGCGAGGATGGGGTCCCCCGCCGCGATCGCATCCGACAGGCGCTTGAGGACGACGACGCCGCAGCCCTCGCCACGCACGAAGCCGTTGGCGCGCGCATCGAAGGTCTTGCAGCGCCCATCCGGCGCGAGCGCCTGGGCCCGCGACACCCTGCTCGAGGAATGCGGCGAGAGGATGAGGTTGACGCCGCACGCCAGCGCCATCGAGCACTCCTGGTTGCGAAGGCTCTGGGTGGCCAGGTGCAGCGCCACCAGCGACGACGAGCACGCGGTGTCCACGACGAGGCAGGGTCCCTGGAAGTCCAGGAGGTACGACAGGCGCCCCGACACCACGCAGTTGAGCGACCCCGTCACGCTGCTCGCGTCCCGGGCCGAGGGGTTGCCCATCTGCAGCAGCGCGTAGTCATCGCTGTACAGCCCCACGAACACGCCGGTGCGGCTGCCCGCGAGCCGCGTCATGTCCTGCCCGGCGCGCTCCAGCGCCTCCCACGCCACCTCGAGCAGGATGCGCTGCTGCGGATCCATCCGGTGCGCCTCGCGCGGCGAGATCCCGAAGAAGTCCGCGTCGAACCGGTCCACCTGATCGATGAAGGAGCCCCACCGCGCCCCCAGCTTCTCCAGGGCCTCGGGATCCAGCCGGGCCATGTCCTCACGGGTCCACCGCGAGGGAGGCACCTCGGTGACGGCATCCACGCCGTTGCACAGGAGGTTCCAGTACGACTCCGGATCCGTCCCACCGCCGGGGAAGCGACACCCCATCCCGATGATGGCCACCGGCTCCGAACGCGCGCCCTCCACGGCATCGAGCCGGGACTTGAGGTCCATCGCGAGGAGCGCCAACCGCTTGGGGGAGTACTGCGCGATCTTTTCGGCGAAGCTCGTCATTTGCCCTGCGCCATCCTCTGAGCGAACAGTCGCTCGACTTCTTCTTCCGACATCTCGTCAATCTCACTGCCCGGCCCGGCGCTCGGCGCGGCCGGTGGAGGAGCCGCCGCGGCCCGGGGCTCCTCGTCCTTGTCCTCGAAGGGGAGCCCCAGCTTCTCCGCCAGGTAGGGGGTGAGCGCGGCGAGCGTCGGGTAGGTCCAGACCAGCGTCGCGCTGAGCTTCAGCCCCAGCTCCGCCTCCAGGCGGTTGCGGATCTCCATGCTCATCAGCGAGTCGAGGCCGAGGCTCCCCAGCGGGGTGCGTGGCTCGATGCGCGACGGCGCCATCCTCAGCACTCCGCCGATCTGCTCGCGCAGGAGCTGTTCGAGCAGGGCACGGCGCTCGGAGCCACGGACGGCCTCGAGCCGCTCGCGGATCCGGCTCCGCCCCGGCTCCACGGCGGACCTGCCGGCGCGCTCCTGGGACAGGCGCGTGAAGAAAGGCGACTGCGCCGCGGCCAGGTAGAACCCCAGCCACTGCCTCGGCTCGAGCGCCATCACGCCCACCTGCGGACGGGCCTGCCCCAGCAACATGCCGAGCGCCGTGAGGGCCTTGTCCGGCGGTATTCCACGCAGGCCACGTGCCTCGAGGCGTTCTCCGCGGTTGGCTTGCGCCGCCGCGAGGCCGACGTTCGTCCAGGTGCCCCAGTTGATACTCAGCGCGGGCAGGCCCTCCGCCCGGCGGGCATGGGCCAGCGCATCCATGAACGCGTTGGCCGCGGAGTAGTTCGCCTGACCCGGGGTGCCCAGCAGGGAGGTCGCGCTGGAGAAGAGCACGAAGTGCTCCAGCGGCAGATGACGCGTCTGGGCATGGAGGTTCCAGGTGCCCTGGACCTTGGGCGCCATCACCGACGCGAAGCGCTCCTCCGTGAGGTTGAGCAGCAGACCGTCCTCGAGGAGGCCCGCCGCGTGGAACACACCGCACAGCGGCGGCATCGCTTCGTCTACCCGAGCCAGCGCCCGCGCCACGTCCCCAGGGATCGCGACATCGGCCTGGAAGGGCTCCACCCGGGCGCCTGCCTGGCGCAGCTCCGCGAGCGTGCGCTCGGCCTCCGCCGATGGGGCACGGCGCCCGAGCAGCAGCAGGTGACGTGCTCCATGCGTGACGAGCCAGCGCGCCACCTCGAGACCCAGACCGCCGAGCCCTCCCGTGATGAGGTAGGTGCCGTCGGCGCGGAGCAATGTCGCCGGATCCCTGGCGGCCAACGCGTCCGCCGCCCGAGCGAGCCGCGCCACGAGCCGCGTGCCACCACGCCATGCGACCTGATCCTCGAACGCCGTGGACGACAGCTCCCGGAACAGCGCGTGGGCGCACGCGTCCGCGTCACCCTCGAGATCCACGCGGGTGCAGCGCAGCTCGGGCTGCTCCAGGGCCAGCACCTGCCCCAGACCCCAGAGCGGAGCCTGGGCCACATTGACCCGCTCCGGCGCCTTGCCGACGGAGCGCGCGCCGCGCGTGGCCAGCCAGAGCCGGGGTGGATCCCTCCAGCCGGCCCGCGAGAGCGCCTGCACCAGGTGCAGCACGCTGGTGGTGCCGAGCCGCCGCGCGGACTCCAGCGTCGACGGCGTGAGCGCGTCATTCGAGGCGCAATCGAGGCTCCACAGGTGCACCACTCCGCGGCACGGAGGCGCTCCCGCCCCCAGCGCGTCCCCGAACGACTCGCCCGGGGAAACGAGCACGCAGGTCTCGCCACGCTCCCGCAGCAACGCGGCCAGTCGCCGGCCCACGCCACCGCCATCGCCGAGAATCAACCAGTTCCCCGGCGAGCGAGCCGTCCACTGCGGCTCCGCCGGCAGCGGCTGCGCCTCCCATTCCACCTGGTAGGTCCACTCGCCGAGCTCCTTGCGTACCGCGGCGCCCGCCTCGAGCCTGTAGACCCGCAGCCCCTCGAGCTCCATCAGCACATGGCCCTGCTCATCCAGGAGCCGGATGTCGAAGGCGTGCTCCCGCTCGCTCGCGGACGCATCACCCAGGGCCTTCACCCACACCCAGGCCGCACGCCCGGGCCGCTGGAGGAGCCGCATCCGCCCGAGCCCCACCGGCACGTGGGTCCCCACCTTCGCCGGCACCGCTTCCGCCGGAGAGACCAGCTCCACCGCGACCTGGAGGCAGGCATCCAGGAGCGAGGGATGGAGTCGATACGCCCCGCTCTCGGAGGACACCTGCTCGGGAAGCTCCAGGCGCCCCACCCCCTCGCGCGCGCTCCGCCAGAGCTGCCGCAGCGATTGGAACGCGGGGCCGTACTCGAGGCCCTGCTCCTGCCTGCGCTGGTAGTGCACTTCGGAGGAGACCTCCACCTCCAGGCGCTCCCGCAGCACCCCGGGCGCCGCGGTCAGCTCCAGGGCGGCGCCCTCCTCCCGGCGCAGACTTCCCTCCGCGTGCTTGCGCCAGGTCTTGTCACCCGCGGCCCGGCTGGAGATCTGGAAGGAGGCCCGGTCCGCGCCCTCCTCGCTCAGCACCACCTGCACGCTCCGCTCCCCATCCGGCGCGAGCGTGAGCATCTCGCTGAGCGAAACATTCTCGAGCACGAGCCCCGTCTCGCCCAGCACCTCCGCTCCGGCGCAGAGGGCCATCTCCACGTAGCCCGCGCCCGGGAAGACGATCTCACTCCACACGCGGTGGTCGGAGAGGTACGGGAACGCCTCCGTGCTCACGGCCCGCTCCCAGAAGTAGGTGCCGGGCTGCACGGATGAGGAGAGCGAGCCACCCAGGAGGGGATGCCCCGGACCGCCCTCGCGCGCGGCGCTCACGTGCCGTGAAGCGGCCGCCGCGTCGTCCACGAGCCAATACCGCTCCCGCTGCCACGGGTACATGGGCAGCGCGACGACGCGCCCCCCCGAGGGGTGCAGCTGCCGCCAGTCGACGGAGCCGCCCCGCGCGTACAGCGCCGCGAGTGACTCCAGCAGACTCCGCCGCTCCTGCGCCTGTCGCCGCAGCGAGGCGAGCGCGAGCCCGTCCCGCTTCGACTCGCGCAGTGTCTCCTCGATGGGGGCGAGCAACACGGGGTGCGGGCTCACCTCGAGGAGCACGCCGTGGCCGTCCTCCAACAGCCGCTCGACGGCGCCATGGAAGAGCACCGGCTCGCGCAGGTTGCTGACCCAGTAGGACGGATGGAAGTCGCTCCCATCGCCCGTCCGCCCCGTCACCGTGGAGTAGATGGGCACCGCCGCGCGCTGGGGAGAGATTCCCTCGAGCGCGCGCAGGAGATCCTCCTTCAGCGGATCCATCTGCGGGCTGTGGGAGGCGACGTTCACCTTCACCCGGCGGCAGAAGACGCCCTGGCCCTCGAGCCGCCGCAGCAGATCCTCCAGGGCCTCGGTGTCTCCGGAGAGCACCGTCGAGCGGGCGCTGTTGCTCACGCCAATGGAGAGCCTTGCCTCGTAGCCGGCCAGCGCCTCGCGGGCCTGCTCCAGGCCGAGCTCCACCACGGCCATGGCCCCCTGCCCGCTCATGCGGCGCAGAAGGAGGCTGCGACGGCAGATGATCCGCGCCGCGTCCTCCAGACCGAGCACGCCCGCCACGTGCGCCGCGGCCACCTCGCCCATGCTGTGGCCCACCACCGCATCGGGCTCGACGCCCCACGAGCGCCACAGTGCCGCCAGCGCCACCTGCATCGCGAACAGCACCGGCTGCACGACGTCGATCTCTTGCAGGCGCGAGCACTGCTCGTCCGCGCCGAGCTCCTCCGTGAGGGACCAGTCCACGTGGGGCCGCATCGCCCGCTCGCAAGACTCGATCGCCGCCCGGAAGACCGGTTCCTCGCGCAGGAGTTGGCGGCCCATCCCGAGCCATTGCGACCCCTGCCCCGGGAAGACGAAAGCGACCCGGGCCCGCCCCTCGGGACCCACCCGGCCCTGACTCACACCGGGACGGGCCTCGCCCCGTGCGAAGGCATCCAGTGCCTCGGCCAGCTCCCGCCGCGAGCTGCCCACCACCGACAGGCGATGGGCATGATGGCTCCGCCGCACCGCCGCCGTGTAGGTGATGTCCTCGAGTGTCGCGCCCCGCGCCGCGCCGTCACCCAGGAAGTCACGGTAGGCCGCGGCCAGCGACTTCAGCGCCTCGGGGCTGCGCGCCGACAGCGGCAGGACCCGCACCGGCTCCTCATGGGCGGGAGCGGTCCCCTCCTCCGTGCCTCCCGTGAAGAGCGCCTCCCACCGGACGTGCTGACCCCGGGCATACAGGACCCCCAGCGTGTCGAACATCACGCCCCGCTCGTCCTCCTGCCGGCGGAGGGTCGGCACGACGAGCCCTTGCTGGCCGGAATGCCGCAGGGTCGACTCGATGGAGTGTTTGACGATCGGGTGCGGGCCGACCTCCAGGAAGGTGCGGTGCCCCTCGCGGAGCGCGTGGGAGAGCGCGCCCGTGAAGAACACGGGCTCCGCGAAGTTCTTCGCCCAGTGGGCAGCATCGAAGCTTTCGCCCTCGAGCGGCGAGCCCGTGACCGTGGAGAGAATGGGGATGAGCGCGCGGCCGGGACGGAGTCCCCGCAGGGCCTCTGAGAGCTCGCCGCGCAGCACCTCGACCTGCGGGCTGTGCACCGCCACGTCGGTCTCCACCTGGCGGCAGAACACGCCTCGCCGCCGCAGGGTGGCGAACACCTCGGCGAGCGCGTCCGGCTCACCGGCCAGCACCGTCGAGTCCACGCTCGCGTCGATGGCGCGGCACAGCCGGCCCTCGTAACCGGCCAGGAGCTCGGCGGACTGCTCCCAGGAAAGCCCCACGAGCCCCATCGCGCCCCGGCCACTGAGCCGGCTCAGCAGCCGCCCCTGGGCGCAGATGACACGCATGGCGTCCTCGAGGCTCAGGATGCCCGCGACGTGCGCGGCCGAGACCTCGCCGATGCTGTGGCCCACCACCGCGGCGGGCTCGATCCCCCAGGAGCGCCAGAGCGCCGCCAGCGCGATCTCCAGTGCCACGACCGCGGGGAAGGCGACGTGGATGCGCCCCAGCCGTGCCGCCGCGTCATCGGCGCTCAGCTCGGCCAGCAGGGACCAGCCCAGGTGCTCCCGGACGAGCCGATCGCACCGCTCCAACGCGGCCCGGAACACCGGCTCGGTCCGCAGCAGCGCCCGGCCCATGCCGGGCCACTGCGAGCCCTGCCCCGAGAAGACGAAGACCGGCTTCCGGGCGTGCTCGGACTCCACCTGCCCCGTCGACAGCCCCGCCCTGGGCTCACCGCGAAGGAAGCCCGTGAGGTGCTCCCGGAGCTCCTTTCGAGAGCGGACGGTCATCGCTAGGCGATGCGCATGTCCGCCGACGTGGGCCACGGCCGAGCGGCACAGCTCGGACAGGGGCACCAGCTCCCCGGGGCCGTCGAGGCGCTCGAGCAGCCGCCGCGCCGCCTCGCGAAGGGCTTCCGGAGTCTCGCCCGACAGGGGCACGAGCTCCGCCCGGGGCGCGTCCGGCTCCTCGACCACGACGTGACAGTTCGTGCCGCCGAAGCCGAAGGAGCTGACTCCCGCGACGAGCTTCCGCTCCGGCTCGGGCCAGGGCCCGAGGGTGCGCTGGACCTCCAGACGCAGCTCCGCGAAGGGGATGTGCGGGTTGGGAATCTCGAAGTGGAGACTCGGTGGGAGCGCGCGGTGCTTGATGGACAGGGCGACCTTGATCAACCCCGCGATGCCCGCGGCGGCCTCCAGGTGGCCGATGTTCGTCTTGCAGGAGCCGATGTGCAGCGGCCTGTCGGCGGGCCGCCCCGCTCCGAGCACCTCGCCCAGGGCCCGGGCCTCCATCGGGTCTCCGAGCTGCGTTCCGGTGCCATGCGCCTCGACGTACTGCACCTCGGAGGGCTCGATGCCCGCGCGCGCATAGGCCTGGCGGAGCATCTCCTCCTGGGCCTTGGGGTTGGGCGCGGTGAGGCCGTTGCTGCCGCCGTTGTTGTTGATGACGCCGCCGCGGATGACGCAGTAGATGGGATCGCCATCCGCGATCGCCAGGGAGAGGGGCTTGAGCACGACCACGCCCGCCCCCTCGCCGCGCACGTACCCATTGGCGCGCGCATCGAAGGTGAAGCAGCGCCCATCGGGCGAGAGGGCACCAACTTTGGACATGCCCACCGTGCTGTCGGGCGCGATGTTCAGGTTCACGCCGCCCGCGAGGGCGAGCGTCGACTCGCCCCTGCGCAGGCTCTCGCACGCCAGGTGCACCGCCGCGAGCGAGGAGGAGCACGCCGTGTCGATGGCGAGGCTCGGGCCCCGGAGACCCAGCACATAGGAAACGCGGTTGGCGATGATGCTGTGGTGGAACCCGGTCGCCGTGTGCTGGGAGATGCGCCGCAAACCGAGCCGCTGCAACAGCGTCTCGTAATCCGTCCAGATCACCCCGAAGCAAACGGCCGTGGGCGAGCCCTGCAGGCGCTCCGCGGCGATCCCCGCGTCCTCCAACGCCTCCCAGGTCAGCTCCAGCATGAGCCGCTGTTGCGGATCCATGTGGAGCGCCTCCTTGGGCGAGATGCCGAAGAAGAGGGGATCGAACCCATCCACCCGCTCGAGGAAGCCACCCCAGCGGGTGTTCGCCTTGCCGGCCGTGGAGAGGTCGCGATCATAGAGCCGCTCGGCGTCCCACCGCTCGGGAGGGACTTCCGTGATGGCATCACGCCCACCCGCGAGCAGACGCCAGAACGCAGAGGGATCCGGTGCCTGGGGATAGCGGCATGCCAGACCGACGATGGCGATGGGCTCATCCGCCGAAGAAGCACGGGAAATGGGCCGCGCGGCCGAGGGACCCTGCTCTCCGGCGAGATACCGGGCCAGGGACTCGAGGGTTGGATACTCCCAGACGAGTGTGGGAGACAACGAGCGCCCGAGCATCGCACCGACCTCGGCGATGAACCCCGTGGCCTTCAGTGAGTCGAGCCCATACCGGCTGAAGCGCTCGCACACGTCGAGCGTACGCGCATCAATTCCCAACCGCTGAGAAAGTGCAGCGGTCAGACGCGCCCGCACCTCAGCCAGACCATTCCTCAACGACCCGTCTTGCGCCGACACCTGAACCTCGTCCCAAACAAGCCGACGACCTCAACGTGACTCTTGAACACGAGAACCGTGGAAAATCCGGTCTCCCAGCAAGCCCACCCAGCCCTTGAAGCGCAGCCTGAGTGTCAAATTCAGCACGCATTGTCCAGCGAAACATTTGCGCGAGATTGTCCGTTACAGGTTGCAACAGCTTCGGTGCCGAGCCTCCTGACTCGAAACCTCGGGGCTCCCGAGATCACCGCGAAAGTAAGCCCATCACGCCAATGGCTTGTCGGCCTGGAACACGATGTATTCCAGTGTCTTATTCATCTTTTGAATGGCCCCCCAACCTGAAACTGCTTGCACAACGAGAAGCTGCGACTCCCTATCCTGAGTGACGGCAGCCTCCGGTGAAAACCCGGTGACGTCCGAGGTTCGGATGGACGGGTGAGGACGAGGTGTATGCCCAGGTGGGGAAGCTGATGGAAGAGATGGTGAAGCACGGTCGCCTCGGACTGGCGGCGACCCGGGCGGGGATGAACCGCAAGACGGCTACAAGCCGAGGCAGCTGCGGACGCAGCAGTGGCGAGTGCGCCACTGGAGAGCGCGGCAGGGGCCGGAGAGATCAGTGGGCTCTGCATGGCCAGCAACTGCCGCTGCACGAAGCCCTCAATCAACGCGACTCACGGAAAGCACCAACCCGAGGAGCACCACACAGCTCGCGGTGAGAATCGCAGCCAGCGGTCCGTCAAGGCGTGGCAACAAGCGTCGAACCAACGCGAAGACCACCGCACCCGCGAGGGCACCGAGAACGAGCCCCGGCCCCACGCCCCAGGGCTCACTCTGACGCGCAGCCCAGCGGAGCGCGTCATAGGCAAGAGAGCGCTCGCGATGGTAAGCGCCGACGAACGCTCCAGAGGTGGCTCCGGGCAGTACTCCGTACACCAAAGTTCTCAGCCAACTGGTCGTCATGGTGAGCGCCTCTCGTGCCTGCGGGACATGCACGCCAGTCACTTCGATACCGCCCCTTCCCTTCTAAAACACCCATTTTCCGGCACCCGACCAAAGCAACAAGACACCTCCACCGTTGTTGGGCCCCATCCGTGCCCTCAAATCCATACAGACACTGCCTCCTCGATCAAATCCGCGACACGCAACCACAATTCAGCCATCTGCACATGCCACCAAGGATCCTTGCGCTGCATCGAATAATCTCGAGAGAGCCATTCATGGGAATCCTGATCGCGCTCGCCTTTCTCTCTCGCAGCAAATGCTCGCATCGCCATTTTCTCTCGAACCAGCCACCGAAGTGGATCTTTGCTGGCTTGACGCACAATAAATTCAGCCATCACGACGCTACTCAACGCTGCCGCAACTTGCTCTGCAATCAACTGCAAAGAAACATCACCCAAAGCAATCCAAAACTCCTCAATTGCATTGATGAAATTACCCGCCCCCGGGAATGCATACCGGTCTTCCTCTTCAGCGAAATTTGCCGGTTTTTTTGGCTTTGCCTGCCCAAACAAAGTGGGCTGACTCAGAAATTCTCTGACCCACGTCACACCAGAGGTATTCCGCTCGAAGTACGGAACAAAATCCAACAGGCATCTCCGGGCCACCTCTAGAGCAATAGCAGGAGGCAACGACTCCAAGAGTTGGTGAAGTGGCTCTTGACGCCGTAGCCAAGAATCGTCACGCCGGATCGCATCACGCCAGTCCTCGAGAAGGGAATGAATATCTTTCATCGGCAACCCCTATGCCTTACCGGCAAACAAACCCTTCGGGCCTCGGTTCGGTATGGATGCATGTCAGATATCGAGCCGCGCTCACCCGAAAGCAAGGAACCCCCAGCCCCTCCAGGAACATCCGCTCCAGCGCCGCATCAATGAAACTCCATGCCCCATGGCTCACTCCAGGCCATACCGACACCTTCAATTCATCCATATTTTTGCCTTGGCTGTTGCTCAGTCCATCCTTCCTCCTGTCTCGAATGGCCGCCAAATAATCCCCCACCTCTTACGCATATAAGGACGCAATCTCCCCATGGCATCCCGCTCATAGAAAACCGACTTTATTCTCACATACTCAATCCCACATCCACACTTGAAAACAGAGCCTCCGTCCTGCCAACCCAAGTACGCATAATCACCAGAGCGGCAGCGGCCTTTACTACAGACCGGCCGAACTGGCAGAACCCCATAGGACATGAGGAGCGCGCTATTGCCCATTCGCAACACAAGAAACCACAAAGCCCCAGCAACAACAAACGCTGCTGCACCAGCACCAGGACCCCAATGTTGGCTCGCAACAACGGCTGCCACGACCGCAACAACCAAGCCCATCACCCAAAAAGCCAGTTCAAACAAATCCATGGCGCGCCATCAGCACAATCGACCATGCGGCAAGTCAGAGCCCATACCAGGACATCTCCTCGGCATGGGCCCTGTTCAAGCTCCCGATCAACCTAAAGAGCGTATCCAGCCCTGCTGTCACTTTGATACCGTCTCTCCCTTTCTAAAACACCCCTTTTCAGGCACCCGACCAAAGCAATAAGACACCTCGACCGTTTTCTGGGCCTCATTCGAGTATGTTCCGCCAAAGCATGAAGGCTCAATGCGTCGGCGCTCCGCTCCCACTTGCATCCAGAATTCGGATCTCAGCCCCTCTCCCCAGCGGGGTTGGGTTGCGGTCTTGATTACGCCTCCTTCGGGCACGACAAGCAGGTACCAGCCATCCTCCATAGGTAGAGGCGGAGCACCGCCTACTTGAAAATGCGCATCAACACAATCATTGAAGTTCTCCGGCAGAACCCATCTAAGCCCTGGTCGTGATTCGCTACAAGCAATCAACACACTGAGAGCCGACAGTCTCCAAGCACTCACCATGAGTCCCCCTACATGCCGTCCACCCGTCCACGAAACCGGAACCCCAAGCAGCGCAGACATTCAACGAAGCCTCACGAATGACCAACGTTCGCTGCGTCAGAATTCAACGCAGCGAACATCCATCCCAAACCAACCATCATGAAGACATCTGATTCACCGTGAGCTTGGATTAGACTCAAAAGAAACGTCACCACTGGGCTCGATCGAAGCCACGATGTTGCTGGATATCCCTCCGGCAACGTAAACATCAAGCCGTTTCGTGATCACTCCGCCACTCGGCGTTGAGTATTCCATAACAACATCGGAATTGCGTGATGGCACAACAGTACAGCTGAATGCTGCACCGGCATCTACCTGCTTGGCATCACACCCACCTCCACCGAAGCTCAGCTTCAGATTGCTGATCGCATGCTCCGTCTTGTTTCGGACCTCCACCGTCGTCGTATTTGAGCGACACCCCACGGACACGAGCAATCCAGCAATCAGCACAAGAAACAAGCTTGAGCCCTTGCCGAGCTGGTAAATTCTATCAGTCATCACCTTAGTACCTCTGGTAAGGCGGATCATTCGCGGGCGTGATGGTAGTCAAGTCGTCTGACAAGGCCGCATCGCGGCATGCTTTCTCGCACGTCTCAAGAGACATTACTCCCAAAGTGCGACCACACAAGTTGTTGTTCAAATCCATCTTTCGCTCGTCCTCCGGCCCTCCCCGATTGTCAATGAACTCGTGACCAAGACCAATAAACCAAGCAGGGTAGCCGCCTATTTGGCGAGTCATTCTGCAATTCCAAAGGCAGTGTCTATACGCGTCGGCGACGCCATTGTGCAGTCCAGGCAATCCCGAGCGCTCTGCATCAAACAGAGTGTCTTCTGCCAACTTTTTGCCCTTCCAATAGGAGTAGCCAGCATAACCAGCCAAACCAACGCCAATGGCGACGAAGATAGGGCTCCTTCCATCGGGATCCACGAATGCAATTGAATTGCTCCCAGCATAGGAGTACGCAAAAACGCCATGCCCCTGTCGCGCCATCTTTATGAGATATAGCGACTCTGCCGCCAACGGCTCTGCCTGCAAATACCTGCCAATGCTTGGATCGTAGTAGCGATTCCAGTTCTCGAACAGGTCCGTTTCTGCATCGTAGTACTGTCCTGGGAAACGCAGCGGCGTCCAGAAAGGCTGCGCCCCCGCTTGGTAGCGCTGGTACTCGTATCCTTCCAGCACCACACCGGATGCTGAGGAAGCGCCAGCGGTCCCGTACCGAGCAAGGCTCACCTTGATGCGTCCCATTGACGGCTGTGCCCAGTCCGACCAGACAGCTCCCTGTCCGGTTCTATCGTAAGGGCCCACCAGCCTCGTTCCGTTGTCTCCGTCGATCAATTCGACATGGCCCACGCCCTTCGTGTCCAGCAGGTGGAAGAGCGTCCGCATCTTCACCGTCACGGACGAGTCCGTGGGCTGCCGCAGTTCCGCCAGCGTAGAGGCACTACCCGTGGTGTTGAGCGGGTGCTCCGTCTCCGCGTTCAGCGCTACCCGGTTGACCTGGCCGAAGGGGTCGTAGTCCGCCGTCCCCGCAACACGGCCACTGCCGTCCAGCATCAGCACGGGCTTGCCAATGTGGTCCGTCACCGGGAAGTACACCCCACACGCCGCCACCTCACCGTTGCGTGAGCAGTCCTCCGAGGTGTCCGACAGCCGCGTCCACGTGTTGCTCAGCTTGCCGCGCACCATCGCCACCGGGCGCCCGTCCAGCCACACGTAGTCGTCCTGCGTGTAGTGCGCCACCGGCGGAGTGGTGCCACTGCTTCCCCGGTCCACCAGCAACTGGTCCCGCACGTCGTGGAAGTACTCGTCCGAGGCTCCCCCGGGGTAGACCTTCGCCCGGCGACGCCCCTTCGCGTCGTAGTAGTAGTTGTAGAAGCCTCCATTCACATTCACCGCCCGGAAGACCGTCTCCGTGGCTACTCCCACCGATGGGCCATACGCGAAGCTCATCACGTGCGTCGGCTGCCCATCCATCTTCCGAGCCCCCTCCTTCCGGGTCACGCGTCCATCCACATCATACGCCAGCGAGTACCCCAGGAGGCTTCCCGTCGTGGAAGAGCTCCAGCCCGTCAGTCTGTCCCCTCGAGGCGAGGCCGCGTAGCTCAGATCGTAGGCGACGCCGTCGCTGCTCATGGAGGTGCGGTTGCCTCGGCCATCGTACCCGTAGGTGCGTGAGCCGAAGGCGCCACCCGTGGCGTCGAAGTTGCCCGCTGGCCGGCTCGCTCCCGTCAGCCGCAGCGTCCTGTCATAGCTGTACGTTTCCGTCTTCGGCGTCGTCTCTCCCAGCAGGCACGTGTCGGTGCGCACCACCTGGTCCGCCTTCCACGTGTAGGTGCGCTGGTAGATGTTCTTGCTCCCCCCGCTCTCCATGGGCGAAGTGACGCGCAGGCTGCGCAGCCGGCCCGTCAGGTCCGAGCCCGCCGCGGACGGCATGGCCGTCGAGCAGCCCGCGGGCGCCACGGAGCCATTGTCCCCCAGAGCGTACTCCACCCTGCTCACCGTGTTCGTCGTGAGGTGGTTCATCGTGTAGCCCCGCAGCCCGCCGTACGGCTCCCAGGTGACGTCGCTCAACAGCAGCAGGGGCTTGGTCGTCCAATTCGTACCGTCATGCAGCGTCATCTCGATGGCCGCCACCCGGTCCTCGTTGCCGCCCGTCCCATACGTGTACGTCACCTTGCGTCCGTTCGGATACGTCACCGATGCGAGGTTGCCGCTAGACGTGTAACTATAGGCAGTCGTCAGGTTGGCATTGGCCGCGGAACCACACGCCAACGTGCCCGCACGCACACCGGACTCGAGAACGACGCGACCTTCCTCGTCATACTGGTACCAGGTCTTTCCAAAGGAGTCTTCCCGGTAGCGCACCCGGCCCAGCGTATTCAACGGGCTCGGGCACCCGCGTGGAATGGCTCCCCCGTCCGCGTCATAGACGAGGCGGTACAGGACATCGATCCCCGTCGAAGGGCGGGAGTAGCGACGTTCCGCCGTCTTCAACCGGGAGAGCATGTCATAGGTGAAGGCGAGGTACTCGCCAGCCTGGCGCATGGCCTCCGTCTCCTTCACCACCACGTTGCCCAGCGCATCATACGCGTAGCGCACAGGGCCATCCGCGTGCGGAAGAGAGACCTCCACCACCTTGCCGAAGTCATCGTACGTATACGTGGCGGCCGGCTGCACACAGGTGTCGAAGCTGTCCGTGGCCCCGCATCCCGTCTTCACCCCAGACACGTTGCCCTGAGCGTCGTACTGGAACAGCGTGCGCTGGGCCACGCCCTCCGCCGGGTACTCGTCTACCTGCACCAGCCGGTTGGCCCTGTCATACGCCATCGAGGAGCACAGCTGGGACAGCGGCGTCCCGTCCAACTCCGGGCTCACGCCCCGCCTCACTCCTCCACACCAGGCGGGCGGATCGTTGAAGGGCAGTCCCAGGCCCGTGAGGTTGTCCGCTCCATCGAAGGACTTCGCCGAGCTGAAGCTCCCCACGCCCTCGCCCCACTTCTGCCACGTGGGCCTGCGGTGCGCGTCCGCCGCGTACTTCAACACCCGCCGCGTCTCCACCGTCGTGCCCGTCTTCGACAGGTAGCGCTCCTCCTTCAGCGTCCCGTCCGGCCAGTACGCATACACCACCCGCTCCGTCCACCCGGTACCGTCCTGGAGCGCAGCCTTCGCCTTCCATTGCACCTTGTCCGTCAGCGTCCCTCCATGACAGGTCTCTCCCGTCCCCTTCCGGTAGCAGAACACCTCGACACTCTTCGAGGGGTACTGCACGGCGGTCAGATGCTGGCCATCCGCGTAGAAGTAATAGGTACTCGGCTGGCCCCCAACCTCCTTCTCGGTCAGCCGATCCTCCTCGTAGGTGAGGGTGGTCAACACCCCGTTCGGCTCCGTCGTCTTCGTGACGTGCCCGCGCTTGTCGTACTCGCTGAACAGTGTCTTCAACGGTTTCGTGGTGGTGCGGGTCGGGTAGACCTCCACCGACGCCAGCCGGTTGCGCTGATGCACTCCCACCGTGCTGCTATTGGCGTGGTAGGAATACCGGGTCAGCGGGTAATCGGACAGCTCGCAATCCGTGGCGTCCTCGCGCGTGACGATGCAGGGTCCATGGACCTCCATCGTCCGGCCCAGCGGGTCTGGCGTCGTCACCCCCAGGGACACATGCGAGGTGAAGGAGAACGTCCCCACGAGGCGCGGCTTCGTCGTCCAGGAGCCATCGCTGGCGCGCTCCCGGGTCCAGCCCCTCTCGATGACGGCCTTCCTCCGGTTGCTGCCGGCCTCGTACACATTCAACGTACGCCTGTGCTCTCCCGAGCCCCCCAACACGCTCCGCTCCTCGATGGTCCGCGGCAACTGCTCTCCATTGGAACCGTAGGTGTAGCTGAAGGTCTGCTCCTCCAGCGCTCCCGTGCCCAGCATGTCCGAGGCGCCACGCTTCACGCGGGTCCGCTCCAGCCGTGGCTGCGTGTCCGTGGGCAGCGAGTAGCCATACACCTCCCAGTTGTCCCGCTTGTCCTTGCGCGCCGCCTCATGGCCAGGTGTGCCGGCCGACGAGCACGCCCACTCCGTGCGCTCCGAGCCCGGACTGCACGCCTCGCCAGGCGTACATGACTCCGTCGTCTGGTACAGGCGCGGGGCCATCTGCTGTCCGTAGTTGGAGAGCGTCTCGTAGGTGGACGTAAGGAAGGCCGAGCCCTCCGTTCCATCCCCTCGCCCCACCCCGTAGTCCGTTGCCTGTCTCACCTGGGGCACCCTGCCGCAGCAGTTGGAGCCCAGCTGGCAACTGCCTACCGTCGGATCCCAGGAGATGGACACGGCATGCCCCTCCGCCTCCACCGACCCCACCCGCCTGTCCGCTCCGTAGGTGTGCCGGACCAGCTCCACCCCCATCTGCGAACGCCGGAACTCTCCCGACGTATACAGGTACTCATCCAGCCGGTAGCGATACCGGGCGTTGGCGATACGCCCGGGCCGCTCGTCTCCATTGCCCGCGTAGGTGTACTGGACCTCGGGCTCACCGATGCCCCCGTCCGACGCCGCACCGCCCAGGTTCACCGCGGTGATGACGCACTCGAGTGCCCCGTCCGCTCGCCTCAGCGCGCGGTAGCTGAGGCTGAACATGCGCCCCGCCGCCGTCCGCACGGACGACAGATAGGGCACTCCCGGACTGCTCCCGGACGCCCCCTGGGGACAACCCCCCACGGGCGGCACCGCATACGTGAGCAACGCCTGGTCCACCCCCGTCGATGACACGACGCGCGAGAGGAAGTAGCGGTTGCGCCCACCCGGCGCCGCCACGAAGCGTCCCTCGAAGACGAGCCGGGACCCATCCGCCTGCACCAGCTCGTAGCCCGAGGCCGTCCGCCACAAGCGCTCATGGTGGCTGGGCGTCCCCTCCGTCAGGGAGGCCTGGCACGGCACCCCCGCGCAGGGAGTGAAGCGCAGCAGCCGCCCGTCCCTGTCCCGCACACTCCAGTGCTGCTGGTGCTCCACCACCAGGCTCAGCCAGTTGTGCCACCACTCCACCGAGCCCGCGTTGCCGGGGCTGGCCCCAAACGGCTTGGGCACTCCCACCAGCGGCGAGTCATGCACCCACTCGTCCCCCCGCGAGCTGAAGGTCCGCTCGAAGCTCAGCGTCGCCACTTCATCGAAGACCTCCACATCCTTGATCCGCTCGTAGCTCGTACCCGTGACGATATTGACGGGATCGAACAGGTTCGTGCCGTCGCATCTGCATTTCGGCCCGCTGCAGGAAGGCGGAGCCCCACCATCCGGCTCGACCGGCGCGCAATCCTCGTTCACCTCCCCGTCACAGTCATTGTCCACGTCGTCCCCGCAGAGCTCCTCACCGCAGGACGAGCCTCCGTCGGTTCCACCATCGCTCCCCACGACCGCACAGCCCTCGTCCACTGCCCCATTGCAGTTGTTATCGAACTTGTCCCCACACACCTCCGGCGGGTATTCGCAGTGCGTGCCTTCCCCTTTCAGCACCGTGGCCGAACCACCGCCCAACGACAGCGTCACGGTATTCCCAACGCACTTGCCACAAGTAGAGCAGTCCGCATCGCGTCTACACGCCCACTCCTGATCCCCCGGACATGCGTCGATGGAACTGACATAGGTCGTCCTCGGCTTGTTACGGATGTTATAGGAACCGGCCCCGAGACACTGCGTCTTGCTCTCCAGCGAGCAATCGCCGACAGTCTGCCCGGGACATGCTGGGGAGCGGCTCGAGCAGTTGTAGCAGGTCTGGGGTTCCTCCCCTGGACAGACACACGAATAGGCTCTGTACAGATCCCCATAGGCGGACGGATTGTCGCTCTCTCTCACGAACTGCAAGATCTCGTACTTCGCCTGAGCATGAGAGGTCACGGGACTCAGCAGGCCCACGAGCCACAGGAACGCCACCAACCCCGCCCCCCATCGGCCACGGCTGTGAAAGGCACGCCAGCAATACAAGAATGGATGTGAATGATTCATGTTTCACTCGTGAGAAGAGAGAGGAGGGACGCACAACCGGCCGTCGGGCGTCGGATACACCTGGGCGCAGCGCCAGTCGGGCGGGCACTCCTGATCACCCTGACACGCACGGCTGCAGACGTAGCCTTCTTCCCGGCCAGGCTTCACGTGAAGGCAGACACCGGACAGGCACGCACTGGCGCCATTCTCCGTGCAATCCTCCCCCACCTGCTTCGTCGCCTTTTCGGCCCGCAGCGCGCGGTGCTCCGTGAGGAGCTCCGGTACCACCCCCTCGGCGGGCCCGGGCTCCACTCGCGTGCCACTACACCCCGCCCATGCTCCCGCTGCGAGCACCAGCATCCAGACAGTACGACGCACACAAGACCTCGACGGATGAGACCGCGGAAATGCGGTTGCGTCCGCCGTGGCAAACGGGGGGCCAGGGGCCCCGTCCCGTCACTTCAAGGCCTTATGCGTGGGTACTCGGAAACGACGTCCCGGTTCGCGGATGACACGTCCACGGGACGAGATGAGGGCACCGCCGTCAGCGCATCCCCACCGCGTCGATGAGCCAGAGTCCCCACACGAAGAACGGCGCATGCTCGGGCACGCGGCGGTCACTGAGCTCCCGAAACGCCAGGGCCTGCTCCAGCTCACCCAGCAGGTGGTGCTCGTTCAGGCGTCCCGCCCACTGCCTCCGGAGCTCCGGTGCCTCCGGTTCCGTGTACCCGCAGTTGCCAAGGCCGCTGATGAGCCCGCCATCCCCCACGTCGAAGCCGAGGAATCTCCAGCCATCCCCTCGCACCGATGGCATCGTCCGCTCACGGTAGGGAACCCCGGGCCAGGTGCCTTCCGCGGGTCTTCCGTCCCAGTACACGCTCACCGCGATCAGGGCGTGCGGCTCTTCCTTCACCGCTCCGAGCGTTTCCAGGCAGCCCTTCATCCGCTCCAGATCGTCCCAGAGCGGCGCGTTCGGACCCCGCCAGGCCGGCAGCTCCGCCTCGCGCAGCCCGAGCCGCTCGCACTCGCTCCCAGGGAGTCCCTCTCCAAAGAGTGACGGCCAGACCGCCGTGTCCACCGCCAGCGGCTTCCTCACGTCCTCCCGGAGCAGGTACAGCCCTCGCCGGGACTCGGGCCACTCGCGCCCCACGTCGAGCCCCAGCTCGCGTACGTCGAAGCCCAGGAGCCACTCCTCCACCGGGCCCCGCTCGCTCACGAGCAGACCCGGTTCCGGCCCGACGCCTTCGCCTCGTACAGCTTCGCGTCCGCCGCTCGCTTCAGATCCTCTGGATCCCTGTGCTCCGCCTCCAGCACCGCCACCCCCAGCGAGATCGTCACCGGGATCACGTTCTTGTCGAACTCGAAGCGCTGCTTCTCCACCAGCTTCCTCGACTTCTCCGCCAGCTTCACCGCCCCCACCACGTCGATCTCCGGCAGCAACAGCCCGAACTCCTCCCCCCCGTACCTCGCGAACACGTCCTCCCGCCGGATCTTCGTCCGCAGCGTCGACGCCAGCTGCTTCAACACGTAGTCCCCCGCAAGGTGCCCGTACCGATCGTTCACCTGCTTGAAGTGGTCCACGTCGAACATCACCAGCGCCAGGCTTCGCTCGTACCTCCGAGACCTCGACACCTCCCTCTCCAGCGCCTCCTCGAAGTACCTCCGGTTGTAGATCTGCGTCAGCCCGTCCATCGTCGTCAGCCGGTAGATCTCATCGTGGTACGCCGCCTCGATGTTCCCTCCCGCGATGTACTTGAAGATCGTCCTCCCGATCTTCACCAGATCCCCGTTGTGCAGCGCCTTCTCCCCCTGCACCGCCTCGTCGTTCACGAACGTCCCGTTCGTCGACTCGAGGTCCTTGATGTGCACGCCCCTCGTCGTGTTCGTGATGCACGCGTGGTTCCGGCTGATCGACTCCTGATCCACCTGGATGTCCGCCTTCGAGGAGCGCCCTATCAGGATCTCCTCCTTCGCCAGCTCGTACTTCCGGCCCAGATCCAGGCCGTAGATCACCACCAGCGCCGCATCCAGATTGACCGGCCGCTCCGAAATCTTCGAGATGACTGTGACGACCGTCTCGTTCTGCGCCATACCGGATAGGACGGTACCACCCGTAAATCGCCGTGAGCCAGCACACCTTCGTTTCCGTGCGCGGCTACACCGTGTACCCCTGGGCGACTGGCAGGCGATTGGGTACGCCCTTGTCCCCGCTGGACCCCTACCAACCCTCTCCCGGCCGACCCTCACCCCAGCCCTCTCCCAGAGGGAGAGGGGGCATACACGGGGCCCTCGATACCCTCACCCCGACCCTCTCCCGGAGGGAGAGGGGGAGTTGGCGAGGGTGGGGCTGGATTTCAGGGGGTGATTGTCACGGATCTCGTGCTCGTCACCGCGGGACGTAGGGTGTTGCCCTCCGGATCCACCAGCGTCGCCGTCAGCTGCACGTCCGTTCCCCTACAGCCCCCAGGCAACAACAGCTCCACCTCTCCCCTCCCCTGCGAGTCCACCACCTGCCCCTTCTCCACGTTGCCCACGCACCCCGTCCCTCCCATGAACGTCAGCTTCACGTAGCCCTCGTCCTGGTTTCCGCTCCCCACCCGGAAGGACTGCACCCTCACCTTCACCTTCGAGCCTTCCTTCACGCTCTGGCCATCCTCCGCCGGCGTCACCCACGTCACCAGCGGCCTCCCGTAGTCCAGCACCGAGTACGCCACCGTCAGCTCCCCCAGGTGCTCCAGATCCACCCCGTCCGCCTCCACCAGCCCGTTCAGGTCCACCTCCGCTCCCGCCGACGTCCCCGTCCGCCTCGTCACCAGCGCCTGCATCCCGAACGGCGCTCGCGACCCCGTGACGTCCCCGTAATACGTCCGGTCCTCGAAGGGCGCCGGTGGCACCGGCAGCCTCACCCCCACGCTCGCCCTCGCCACGTCCATCAGCACCACCCACCGGTGCTCCTCCCGGTTCGTGAACACCGCCCGCAGCACCGTCGACACCGGCAGCGTCATCGACTCGGGTGACAGCGTGAAGCGCAGCTGCCTCCCCTCCAGTCCTCCCGCCGCATCCCCGTTGTAGTTGTAACGGAATCCCTCCGGCACCGGCAGGAAGGGTCCGCCCACCGTCACCGGCGCTCCTCCCTTCGGATCGAACGGCAGCTTCTCCAGCGTCCGGTGGATGAGCACGCTGGACGCCGCTCCCGCCGTCGCGTCGTTCGCCGCCGCCGACGACGAGGCCGTGAGAATCACTTCATACGGGCTCCCCTCCAGCCCATGGTGCGCTGGCGCCATCCGCACGTTCACCAGCCCCGGCCCCGGTAGCCCCGCCTGCGTGTCCGTGTTCGGGTCCGCCGGCATCGTGTTCGCCCCCATGCCCAGGCCCAGCGGCACCACGCCACGCCCCGCCACCCGCGCCACACCCAACACCGCCGCGCTGTCCATCCACACTCCCCGGTACTTCGGCAGCGCCGGCACCCGCACCGCGAAGTGGAAGCCCAACGGCAGGCTCTGGCCCTTCGCGAAGTCGTGGTCCACCCCCGTGAAGTGCGTCTGGTCGCTGTAATCCGGCGCCCCCGTGCCCGTCCGCGGCGTCTCCTTCAGCCGGAACTGCACGTCCCGCTTCACCGAGGAGCTGAAGGTGCGCAGCAGCGGAATCGTCCGCGCCAGCAGCTGCCCCACGTCCACCGCGCCCGTCACCGAGCCCGGCGACAGCGCGGTGAGCGGAATGTCCCCCCCCAGTGCCCACGCCGTCCTCGTGCCACACGCCCCCGCCACCATCGCCTCCTCCGGATCCGTCACCCCCGCCAGCGTCGCGTCGCACGCGCCCGCCAGCCCCTGCGCCGAGACGTCCGTCGCCGACAGCGTCGTGCCCGGCAGCACCACGTACGCCCCCGCCGGCAGCGTCGCCTCGCGCGTCTGCCCCTGCGACGTGAAGCTCACCCTCCGCGTCTGCCCCACCAGCAGCGACGCCGACAGGTCCGACACCGCGTCCGGCGACGACAGCCCCGCCAGCCCCGCATGCATGTCCTGCGTCGTCGGCATGTGCAGGAACGTGCCCTTGTAGCCCCCGTACCTGTCCGCCGGGTTGCGCCTCAGCGGCAGCGCCAGATCCCTCGGGCTCCCCGTCCCCTCGTAGGCCACCGTCAGGTAGCCGTACGCCTCATGGAAGACGGACACGCTCCCCTCCTCCTCCAGCTCCGCCAGCAGCGCCACGCCGCTCGCGTCCGTCGGCGCCGTGCTCTTCACCGCCCCCTGTGCGTCCGCCGTCACCACCACCGCGTCCGCAATGGGACGGCCCGTCTGCTCGTCCGTCACCACCACACGCATCTGCCCCGGTGCCACCGCCACCCCCAACACCCCCACGCGCGCCGTGCAGGTGGCATTTCCCACCCGCGCCACCACCGCCTCCGCCGGCTCCTCCGTGGGCTCCGCCAGCACGAACGAGGCCTCCACCCCCGTGCCGCTCCCCCTCACGCTCTCCCCCTCCGCCGTCCACGTCGCCCCCGCGGGCACCACCACCGGCACGCCCGCCGCGTCACTCGCCAGCACCGAGAAGCGCGCCGACGTCCCCTCCCTCCCGATGACGAAGTCCGGCGTCACCCGGCACGACGCCACCGCGCTCGCCGCCGGTGCCGGCATGCACTTCCCATCCCTGCACACCTTTCCCGACGCCGCGCACTCCGCGTCCGCCGAGCACAACGCCACCTCGCACCGGCTGTTGTCACACCGGCAGCCCAGTGGGTTTCCGTCGCACTCCGCGATCCGGTACTCCCCCCGCTTCGCCGCCGTGCAGTCCTCCTGCGTCCGGCAGGCCGCCAGGCAGCGCGACGTCACCGTGTCGCAGAAGAAGAGCCCGGGATCCGGGCAGTCCTGATCCACCTGGCACACACCCGGCTCGACCGGCGTCGGCGGCGTGGGCCCGGGTGGCTCATCCGGACCTCCCGCGGCACAACCGGTCCACAGCAGACTCGTACACAGCAGGACGGCGCATAGCGCCTGACGAAGGGGGGGGTTCATCGGCGGCTCCAGTCGGAGGGGCAGGGAAACGGCTCCCCTCGGACCTTGTCAAGCGGGGGGCTCTCCCTCCTCCTAGCCAGCTCCATGCCGGGCCCGGATTCCAAGGGGTTGCACGCCCAACATCCCCCCGGCCCCATGACATCCATGCCCTGCATTCCCCCGTTGGCATTCACCCCTCCCCGGCCGATGATGCCTCCCACCATGGCCCGGCGTGACCCGCAGACCCTCGAACAGCTCCTCCCCCGCGTCCTCGCCCGCCTGGCCGAGCAATCCGGGAAGGCCCAGTCCCTCGTCCCCGTTTGGAACGCCACCGTGGGACCTCACATCTCCAAGCACACCCGGCCCTACACCCTCGAGGGTGGCGAGCTGGTCATCACCGTGGCCAGCGCCGAGTGGGCCCACACGCTGTCGCGGCAGGAGTCCTCCCTGCGCGAGCAGCTCAACGCCCGGCTGGGCACCGGCGCCGTGTCCGCCCTCGTCTTCCGGCTGGAGTAGCGATGCTCGCCCTCGCCCTCACCGCCCTGCTGGCGGCCACGCCCCTCTCCCCCACCACCATGGAGCAGCAGGCCTCGCGGCACGTGCTCCAGGAGTTCGAGCGCGTGGGCCGGCGCGCACCCCAGGCCGATGCCGCCCTCACCCAGGCCGCGCGCAAGCTGGCCCGCGAGGCGCTCGAGGACAGCCCCTCCGGCGCCGTGGAGCTGCTCGCCCTCACCGAGGCCGTCAGCGACGCGGGTGGGATCGATCCCAGCCCCCGCTCCTACGTCATCCGCGCCTGGGCTCGCGAGCACACCGTGGCCACCCTGCTCGAGCGCAAGGATCTCTCCCAGGAGCCCGCCACCCACATGGGCGTGGGCGTGGAGGTGGAGGGCGAGCGCGCCGCCCTCGTGGTGCTGCTGGCCGAGCGCAAGACCACCCTCCAGCGCTTCCCGCGCACCTTCGACAAGCCCGGCGCCAGCCAGAGCCTGTGCGGCGAGCTGGAGGCCCCACTGCGCTGGGCCGAGGTCTACGTCACCCTCCCCGATGGCCGCGTGGAGCGCCCCGCCCTCACGCGCGAGCAGGGCCCCTCCTTCTGCTCCCGGATCCTCTTCCCCACCGCCGGCCGCTACACCGTGGAAATCATCGGCCGCGGCGCGAAGGGGCCCGAGGTCGCCGCCCTCTTCCTCGTGGACGTGGGCGCCACCCGGCAGCGCGGCAAGGGCGAGCGGCTGGTGGAGCCCACCACCGTGGAGGGCGCCCGCGTGGCGGTGCTGGCCCGCATCAACGCCCTGCGCCGCGCCCATGGCGCACGGGAGCTGGCGCTCGACGACACCCTCAACTCCGTGGCCCAGGCCTACAGCGAGCGCATGGCCCGCGAGGGCTTCTTCGCCCACGTGGCCCCGGATGGCTCGGACCTGCGCGGGCGCCTGGCCGCCGCCGGCTCCACCTACCGCACCGCCGGGGAGAACCTCGGCCTGGCCTCCGGGCCCCTCTCCGCCCACTTCGGCATCGAGCACAGCCCCGGCCACCGCAGCAACCTGCTCGGCACGCACTTCACCCACGCGGGCATCGGCGTGGCCTTCCAGAAGCTGGACGGCCGCGACCAGGCCATCCTCACCGAGGTCTTCTCCTCCGCCGGGGCCGACAGCCGACAGCCGGTGGACCCGCTCCAGGAGGCCTACCAGACGCTCGCCTCCCACCGCGCCGCGCGTGGCCTGCCCCCGCTGCAGCGCAGCCCCGAGCTGGAGCGCATCGCCCTGGACCATGCCCGGCGTGCCCTCGCCCAGGACGAGCCCAAGGTGCAGCTGCCCGGCTCCAAGGTGCACGACCGCGTCTTCGGTGCCCTCGAACAAGCCAGGAGCGCCTCGGTGGACTTCTACGTGGCGGAGAGCCCGTCCCTGCTCCCGGACTCCAAGAGCCTCGGGGACCGCAAGAACACCGTGGTGGGGGTGGGCGCCGTCCGTGGGGACTCGCGCACCTACGGCAAGGGCCAATACTGGATGGTCGTCATCTACGCGGCCACGCGTTGAGGGTGGCTCCCGGCCGCACAGCCGGGAGCCCGCTTCGCGTTCGGCCTGACAGCGGTTTCAAATCTCAGATGGCGCGCCGCTGTGTAGCGTACGCCTCGATGCCCATCTGCGGCGGAGCCACCTGCTGGTTCATCGGGCACTTCACGCAGGTGAAGGACTGCCACCCCCGGCGCACCGCCTCGTCGAGGCAGTTGTCGTAGTAGTTGCAGTTGAGGTTGCGGTGCGTCTCGACGCCAGCCCGCTTGGGCCCGGCCTCGGGGTTGATGGTCTGCGGCAGATCAGTCGGACACGGCTTCAGCATGGAACGGAGCCCTCCCTGGTAGAGCTTGTTTCCCCCCCGAACGCATGGGACCGCGAACGGCCCGGAACGCAGATCACCTCATCGGCGACCTTTCAGGTCATGCCCTGAAAAGGCGGCACAACCTAAGAAGCGCCCCCTTTTGACGCAACCGGACAGGGCCGATTTCACGCAATAAAACTCACTTCAAGGATCTCTCCGGCAAATGCACTGACCGCCGGTGAACAACCCCTGCCCTGCCGTTGCGGGGGCCGATCTAGGGCTTGTCGGCCCGGCTGTCAAACCGCACCCTGTGTGTGCGAATTCCGACCTGGACCTCAAACAAGTTGGGAATGGAATCTCCGGGTCTGCTGTTACCCGTCCCTCGCTCACGCGATGAGAGTCTTGGAACAAAAGGAGAGGCACATGCGGCGGTGGACCGGGCTCCTGACGGTGTTGGTGGGGACAGGTGGGGCATGGGCGCAGTCCCCGGAGACGCTCGAGTCCGTCCGGCTGCATCGCTCCGACGCCCGGGAGCTCGCCCGCAAGGACCTCGAGGCCTGCGTGGCGAAGAAGTGCCCCGACGCGGGCCGTATCGCCCTGCTCGCGGGAACCCTGGCCTTGGCCGAGGGGGATGTGGCAGAGGCCCGCACCCTGTTGACCGGGGCCACCGTGGCCGAGCCGCTCCAGCCCTACCTGGCCTACTACCAGGGTCAGGCGCAGTTCTACGCGGGAGATCCGGCGGCGGCGGCGGTGGCCTTCGCCCGGGCGGCGCCGAAGGCGTCTCCGGCCCTGGCGCCGAGGGTCCAGGCCCGGCTGGGCGAGGCGCTGCTGGCCGCGGGCAAGGCGAAGGAGGCCGCCCAGGCGCTGGAGGCCGCCGCCACCGAGGATCCCTCGGCGGAGCTGCTCTTCCAGCGGGCCCAGGCGCGGCTGGCGGTGGGCAACGCCACGGGCGAGCGGGCGGACTTGAAGGCCGTGGCGCTGCGCTACCCGGCACACCCGTACGCGGACGAGGCGCTGGCGAAGCTCGAGGCGCTCAAGCCCCCGCTGAAGCTGACGCTGGCCGAGTACCTGCAGCGCTCGCGCGGGCTGCTCGACGCCGGTGAGGCGAAGCGCGCGCTGGAGGAGCTGGAGAAGGCCGAGGCCCAGAAGCTGGTGCGCGCGAAGCAGGACAAGGCGCAGGTGGCGCTGGTGCGCGCCCAGGCCCTCTACGCCACGGGCAAGAAGGACGAGGCGGAGCAGGCGCTGGCCGTGGCGCGCCAGGGGCCTACCTCCGTGGCCGCCGAGGCCGCCTACTTCACCGCGCGCCGCGCGCTCAAGACCGATGACAACCTGAAGGCCCGCGAGCTGATGGCGGCCGTGGAGAAGGGCTGGCCCAAGGAGGGCGTGGCCGACGACGCGGGCTTCTACGTCGGCTGGTTGGACCTGCAGGCCGGGCGCTTCGAGGACGCGGTGAAGTCCTTCACGGCGTTCGACCAGCGGCACGCGCGCTCGCGCAAGCGCGACGAGGCCATGTGGTTCCGCGCGCTCGCGCACATCCGGCTGAAGCAGTACGGGCCAGCGCGCGAGGTGCTCGACACGCTGGTGGACACCTTCCCGCGCAGCAGCCTGGTGCCGCAGGCGCGCTACTGGTCGGCCCGCGGCCACGAGCTGGAGGGCTCTCCGGCGGCTGTCACCGGGCCCGCGTACGAGGCCGTCATCTCCAGCGCGCCCAACTCCTACTACGCCCTGCTGGCCTCCGAGCGGCTGCGGGAGCTGGGCCGCGAGCCGCCCGCCGCCTTCCCCGAGGCACCCAAGCAGCTGGAGCGCGCCGAGGTGCCGCCGGAGCTGAAGCTGGCGATGGCACTCACCGAGGCGGGGCTGTTCCGCGACGCGGCCGAGGAGGTGCAGGCCCGCACCTCGCGCATCCACAACCAGGAGCAGGCGATGGCCTTCGCGCACGCGCTGCTGCGGCTGGGCGAGTACGGACACGCGCACGCGGTGGCCGCCCGACACCTGTGGGGCCGGGCCTTCGGGGCACGGCTGCCCGAGGCGCTCGCCGCCTTCTACCCGCGCGCCTTCGCCAACGCGGTGGAGAGCGAGGCCACGCGCTACAAGGTGAGCCCCTTCTTCGTCTGGGCCATCATGCGCCGCGAGAGCGCCTTCCGGCCCGAGGTCGCCAGCGCCGCCGACGCGCGAGGGCTGATGCAGGTGATTCCGCCCACGGCCCGGGCCATCGCGAAGCAGCTGGCGGAGCCGGCCCCGGCGCCCGCGGAGCTGTTCTCGCCCTCGCTGAACATCAAGTACGGGGCGTGGTACCTGTCCCAGCTGATGAAGCGCTTCTCCCACCCGGCGCTCGCGGCGGCCGCCTACAACGCGGGGCCCGAAGCGACGGTGCGGTGGGTGAAGGAGAAGGGCTCGCTGCCGCTGGATCTGTTCGTCGAGGAGATTCCGTTCCGCGAGACGCGCGGCTACGTGAAGCAGGTGCTGGCGGACCTGTACCTGTACCAGTCCTTCTACGGGAAGGACGCCGCGCCGCAGCGGCTGTCGCTGACGGTGCCCGCGCCAGCCACCGAGGGCGTGAGCTTCTGAGGCCGTGTAGAACACGGATATGGCCACCGAGCCCCATCGCGAGTACTGCAGACGCCAGCACCGCCTGCTGGCACATCACCTCAGCATCGAGGCGTGGTGTGCCGGCGATGATTGCATCCTCCTGGAGCGCGACCAGTTGGAGGAGTTCCTGAAGCTCGAACGCTTCAAGAGCACTCGCATCCAATGGCTCCTGGAGGATGTCGAACCCTGGTTCAAGCACACCTACCCCGTCTACTCCGGGAGCGCCCTGGACACACTTCAGGCGCTCTATCTGTCCCGGATTCCCATCGACGGGAAATTCATTGTCAAACACGATGACGTGGAGGATGTCGAAGAGCTCATCCTGTGGATGAGGAATCACGGCATCCGCATCAGCCTGCTGTATTCGATCAGCAAGCTGATTCCTCTCACGGAGGAGCAGATCGTCCCCCGGCTCGCGTTGCTCGCCTCTGGACTGGCGGAGCCCTGACTCTCGGAGCCCCGCGGTTCCTCACGGAAGGATGGCGAAGGCGCGCGCTGGGAAGCCGAACCCGTTCTCCACCTTGGGCCAGGACACCACGATGAGTGCCCCCGTGGGCGGCACCTGGTCCAGGTGGGCCATGACCTCGATCTGATAGTGCCCCTGCTCCAACACCCACTTCTGTGACTCCATCGTCGGCGTGGTGTCCGTGTCCATGGATTCATGCCCGATGGCCGTGATGTTCCGCTGCTCGAAGAGGAACTTGATGGCCGCCAGCGACCACGCGGGGAACGGGTGGCGCTTGAATCGCTCGGGGTTCGTGGTCCAGTCCTTGGACATGTCCGTCCTCAGCGCGGCGAACGCCCCCGCTGGCACCCGGCCGTTCTTCTTCTCCCATGCCTGGATGTCCTGCACCGTGAGCG
Source organism: Archangium lipolyticum (assembly GCF_024623785.1). Taxonomy (NCBI): domain Bacteria; kingdom Pseudomonadati; phylum Myxococcota; class Myxococcia; order Myxococcales; family Archangiaceae; genus Archangium; species Archangium lipolyticum. Next base: position 31,484 of record NZ_JANKBZ010000028.1, on the reverse strand, counting down.
CGTGGTTCGGATCCTTGGCGAGCAGCGGCGTGATGTCGATCACCACCAGCGGCAGGATCATCTCCTTGAGAGGAATCCGATCCATCGTGATCCCCTTCGCGTGGAAGTGCGCGGGCGGATCCACGTGGGTGCCGTACTGGCCCACCATGGAATAGTAGGTCGTCCGGAAGCCATCCTGCTCCAGGCTGTAGGGCCGGTACGTCTTCGGATCCGACGCGGTGGTGAAGCTGGCCTGCCCGAAGCCCTGCCACACCGGAGTGCTGGGGCTGAAGCTCTGGGTGAGATCGACGAACTTGCGCGTGGAGATGACCTTGTAGGCCTCGGCCAGGCTCATCCCATCCGCATGCGCCGCCATGGAACCCAGGGCCAGGAGCACCGCGAGCAGGTGTCGCGCCGGGGCCCTCTTCTCGAACTGACGATTGAACACGAACATGGAGACCTCCGTTGAAAGAGGTCCCCAGGCTACGTCATGCGCCCCTGTCAGAGGACCCGATTCATGTGCCTCTCAGGCCACGCTCCGGGCCGGCTGAAAGGGCAGCTCCAGCGTGAACGTGGCCCCTCGCCCCGGACCGTCGCTGTGCGCCGTGAGCGAGCCGCCCAGCTCCTGGGCCGCCAAGGCACTGGAGTGCAGACCGAAGCCATGCCCCTCCTCGCGCGTGGTGAACCCGTACTGGAAGATCCGGGTCAGCATCTCCGGCTCGATGCCCATTCCGTTGTCGCGGACCTCCAGGCGGAAGCGCTCGGCGGCGTGCGTCTCCAACCGCACCGTCAGGCGGCGCTCGTCCGGTGACACCGCGTCCAATGCATACCGGGCATTGCTGATCAGGTTGACCAGGATCATCAACGCCTTGTGCTTGTCGGTCAGCACCGGAGGCAGGGCGGCCAGATGTTTCTCCACCCGCACGTGGTGCTGGGTGAGCCCGGCCGAGTTGATGCGCAGGGCGTCCTCCACCAGCTCCGGCAGGAGCACCGGCTCGTGCATCCGGGGCGTCCTGGCGTAGTCCTGCTGCACCTTGACGATGTCTCCGATGTGCTCGGTGTACCGGCTCACGTCGTCGAGCAACGAGAGGATGCCCTGGCGCTCCTCCACCAGGTGCTGCCCCAGCTTGTCCAGGAACGGGAGGATGTGCCGGCCGCGCTCGTCCCGGCTGAGGAACGTGGCGAGGTCGTCCTGATTCGACTGGAGCAGGCCCGCCACCCGGCCCACCTGCTCGAACCGCGCCCGCCCCAGGCGCTCCTTGGCGACCTGCGTGGAGGTGTAGACGCTGTTGAGCACGTTGCCCACGTTGTGCAGCACGTTGGTGGCGATCTCCGCCATCCCCGCCCGCCGGGCCGAATCCACGAGCCGTTGGTGGACTTCCTTCAGCTCCCGCGTGCGCTCCTCGACCCGATGCTCCAGTCCCTCGTTGGCCTGCCGCAGCTCCTCCTCGCGCCGCTGCACCTGGTCGGCCATCAGCCGGAAGGCACGTGCGAGCTGCCCCAGCTCGTCGTCGCGCGAGGTGTCCAGCTCGACATGGAAGTCCCCGGCCGCCACCCGGTCCGTGGCCTGGGCGAAGGCCGCCAGTGGACGGGTGATCTGCTGCTTCATCACCCAGTACATGATGGCCAGCTCCAGCAGCAGCGACGCCAGGCCGAACAGCAGCACGTAGCGCGCCGCCGCCAGCGCGGGCTGGGACACCACGCGCTCGGGCAGCACCGTGACGAAGTCCCAACCGGGGCCCTCGAGCCGCGCGTGGGACAGGTACTCGCCGTACTCCGGCAGCTCCATCACCACCTGGCCCGGCGGCGCGGCCCTCAGCCGCTCGAAGATGCGCCTCACGTGCAGCCGCTGCTCCTCCGTGCCCAGGGTGCCAACCGTCCCGTGCTGTCCATCGCCGTGGGAGGCGTCGCTGGCGCCCTCTGGATTCAAATCGGGATGGGCGATGGGCGCCCCTTCCTCGCCGAGGATCATGTTGTACGCGCCCGGCATGTGGTCGCGGATGGCGCGGGCCATCAACTGCTCCAGCAGCACGTCGTGGCCGAACGTCGCCACGTGGCGGCCGTCGACGTCCAGCGGCGTGGAGACCGACACCATCGGCTTCCGGGTGCCCGGATCCGCGTAGATGCCGCACCAGACCGTCCGCCGCCCGGCGTTCTTCTCGGGCAGGCTCCGGATGAAGAAGTCGAGCGCGACGACCTCGAAACCGGTCTCCGCCTCCTGGCACCATTGGGGGCGCTCCGGCCAGTAGAGCACCAGCACTCCTTCCGGGAGCACGATGAACGTGTTCGTGAAGCGCGTACGGAAGGCGGGCCCGTATTGGGCGAGCACGTCATACGAGGCCAGGATGCGCCGGCGCAGCTCGGCGTCGAGCTCCAGCTTCCCGGGGATGAAGACGCCCGGCATGCGCGTGCCGTCGAAGACCTCGGGACGGTTGCGGAGGGTGCCATCGGGCATCCGCGCGAAGAGGCTGTCGAAACGTGCGCTCACGTCCTCCTGCCGCGAGGCCTGGAGCTTCTCCGCGAGGGCCTCCTTCAGGACGGCGTGATTGTCCTGCGCCAGGAGGAAGATGCCCTGCTCGCGCTGGCCGCGCTCCACGACATACCGCTCCAGCCGCCCGAGGTTCTCGGTGCGCACCGAGTGCAACACGTGGAGGTAGCTGAAGAGCGTGGCCAGGGCGACGACCCCGGCGATGCGCACGCCCATCTTCACGAGTGTCGAACGGGAGAGGGAGGCCGCCGGACGGTGGGAAAGCAGCATGTCGCGCTCTGCCTCGGCTGAGGGGTCCGCTATTGGACATTACTCGGAGCTTCTCGAGCAGTACGAGAGACTCTCAGCCGCGCTCCCTGGCCACCAACGACTGCACCAGCTCGCGCAATTCTTGCGCGGAGAAGGGCTTCTCGACCCGGTGGTTGACGACCCGCTCCAGGAAGGCGCGGGCGTTGGGCGTGAAGGCGCCTCCGGTCAGGAACACCATCCGTCCGGCCAGTTCGGGTGAGCGGCGCTCGAGCTCCTGATGCAGCTCCATCCCGCTCATCTCCGGCATCATGATGTCGCACAGGATGACGTCGAAGCGCTCGCCGCCCAGGAGCCGCGCACAGGCCTCGCGCGCGCTCGTCAGCGTCACGACGTCGTGCTCCCGCTGGAGCGTCCGGCGGATCGACACTCCCAGCATGGGCTCGTCATCCACGACCAGGATCCGGCCCCTCCTCGGTGCCGCGGGGGCCTCGCTGGAGGTCCGCGACCCAGGGACCTGGAGAGAAGCGGCCGGAGACGGGGCCTCCCTCGTCGCGGCGCGCAGGATGACCCGGAAGGTGCTCCCCCTGCCCACCTCGCTCTCCACCTCCATCCGTCCACCGAAACCGCTCACGATGCCGTGGCAGATCGGCAGCCCGAGCCCCGTTCCCACTCCAATGGGCTTGGTCGTGAAGAACGGCTCGAACAGCCGCTCCAGGTGCTCCGCCGGGATGCCCGAGCCCGTATCGCGCACTTCGACCACCACCTCCTCGGCATGGGGCCGGGAGATGACGCGGATTTCATTGCGCTCCACCTGCCCCTCGGGGATGGCCTGCGCGGCATTGACGAGCAGGTTCAGGAACACCTGTCCGATCCGGCTCTCGTTCGCCTCGACCACCAGCCCCTCCGAGAAGTCACACACCAGCCGCGCGCGGTGCCGGATCTCGTTGGAGGCCATGCGGATCGCCGTCTCCAACACGCCCCGCACCTCCACGGGTCCCGGCCGCGCGTCCTCGTCCGCGCGCGAGAACAGCTTCAGCTGCCGGACGATGTCCCGGACGCGGCCCGCCCCCATCTGCGCGTCGGCGATCAGCTTGCGCAGCTCGTCCTGCTGCGTTCCCGACCGGGGGAGGACCTCTGTCTCCACGTGGCCCAGGGTGGCGATCGTGTAGGCGAGCGGGTTGTTGATCTCGTGCGCGATTCCCGCCGCGAGCGTCCCGAGCGAGGCCATGCGGTCCGAGAACATCAGCCGGGACTGCATCTGCTTGCGCTCGGTGAGGTCCCTCACGATGCGGACCAGCCCCGGCCGGCCATCGAACACCACGGGCGTCTGGGCGAGCTCCACGGAGACGAGGCCCCCCGTCTTGCGCAGGAGGCGGACCTCCCCTGGCGGCATCGCCCGCCTCGCCTTCGTCGCCTCGCGGAGACCCTGGAGGAGCTGCGGCTGATCCTCCGGGTGGATGAAATACTCCTCCAGCTCGGTCACCCGTTTCCCCACGATCTCGTCCGGTGACGAGCACCCGAGCAGCGAGAGGAGCGCCAGGTTGGCGTAGAGCAGGTGCGTTTCATCCAGCACGGCGATTCCATCGGGCAGCCGCTCGGTGAGCTCCCGGAAGCTCTCATGAGAGCGGCGCAACTCCTCCAACGTGCGCGCGTGCTGGAGCGCATAGCGGATGGAGCGATCCAGGAGCGTCGGCGTCAGCTGCGACTTCTCGAGGAAGTCGGCGGCCCCGGCCTCCATCGCCTGATGGTCGAGCGCGTCATCCCCCAGCGAGGTCAGCAGGATGACCGGGCCACGCCACCCCCTGCGCCGCGCCTGCTCGAGCAGCTCGAGCCCGGTGAGGGCTCCGAGGCGATGGTCGAGCAGGCACACGTCATGGCGCCCCGACGCCATCTCCTCGAGCGCCTGCTCGCAGGTCCGCGCCCATTCGAGCACCATCCTCCGGCGCGGGCCCAGGGGCCGCAGCGCTTCACGCGTCAGGAGGTAATCATCTTCATCATCCTCGACGAGCAGGACGCGGATGGGACGTGAGGCTTGCTCCGGGTCAGACCGCATGGGGGACAATCGGCTCTCTCCACTTCAGGAAGCTCACCTGTCCGAGTGTTGCTCGAGCGGTAGCGTGACGATGAATGCCGCCCCCTCCCCGGGCGAGCTGTGTGCCGTGATGCTTCCGCCGTGCCGCTCGGCGATCTTGCGGCAGATCGCGAGACCGATCCCCGTGCCCTCGTACTTGCTGGTGCGCCCATGCAGGCGCTGGAAGACATTGAAGATGCGGTCGACGTACTTCACGTCGAAGCCGATGCCGTTGTCCTGGACCACCAGCTCGCACCGGCCGGCCTTCTCATCCACCGTGCCGCGAATGGAGATGGAGGGCGCCACGTCCTCGCGGCGGAACTTGAGGGCGTTGCTCACCAGGTTCTGGAGCAGTTGCCGCATCTGTATCGGATCGGCATCGAGCACGGGCAGCTCGCCTATCGTGACGGCCGCCCCCTGCTTCTCGATGGCCGTCTCGAGATCTCCCAGGACATCGCGTGCGATCTCCGCGAGCTCCACGCGGCTGAAGGGTTGCGCCTTCGAGGCCACCCGGGAGAAGGAGAGCAGATCGTCGATCAGCCGGCGCATGCGGGCCGATGCGCCATACATCCGCTCGAGGTAGCCGAGCCCCTCGGGGCCCAGCGCGGCGGAGGACGTCGCCTTCAAGCGCTCCGCGAAGGTCTGGATCTTCCGCAGCGGCTCCTGCAGGTCGTGCGAGGCGACGTACGCGAAGCTCTCCAGCTCGCGGTTGGACTGCTCCAGACGGAGCTGGGTCCTCTTGAGGTCGGTGATGTCGGTGAGGATCACCGTGAAGCCGACGATCTCCTGGCCCACCTTGATGGGACCCACCCGGGCCGCGTACCACTCGGCGCCGGTGGTGGCCGAGGGCCGGGCCTCGTAGCCGTCGGGCACTCCCGTGGCGAGCACCCGCTGGATGGCGGCGCGGGCATTCTCCACCGACTCCGGGGCGATGAAGTCATAGAGGTTGGCGCCCACCACGTCCGCCACCGTCTGCCCGGGAATGGTGAAGTTGAGGAAGCGGATCCTCGCGTTCACATCACAGGTGAACATGATGTTCGGCGACTGCTCGATCAGCGCCTGGATGCCGAACGCATCCTCCACCCGGGTATGGCGTGTCGCGAGCTGGGCCGCCAGGTGATGGAGTGCCTGGGCCAGCGGAGCGAGAGGACCTCCGCTGGTGCGGCACTGCGCGTGAGGCTCGTTCGCCGCCATCCGGGAGACGAGCTCGAGCAGGTCCTCGAGCGTCGTCTCGTTCGCGGGTGCGGTCCCGGGATTTTCGTTATGAGGATGAACGCCCATGATGCCTTCTCGGCGCTCCATCCAGACGAATCGTCCCCCATCACGAGCCGCTGTCGTGGAGCAACCCCGGACTCCCACAGCCAGGTGGATTCGTATGCACACCTAACACAGCGCCCAAACATGTAAAGTGGCTGACACTTTACATGTCCGCACGTCCGCCGGGCAGCGCATCAGGCGCAGCGCTCAGGTGCGTGCCTGGGCGTAGGCCACCGCGAGCTGCCCCGCGAAGCGGGCGTTGTTCGTCAGCAGCGCGAGGTTGGCGCGCAGGGTTTTACCGCCAGTGCGCCGGGCCATCTCCGAGAGCAGGAAGGGCGTCACCGCCTTGCCGCGGATGCCCTGCCGGTCGGCCTCGGCCAGGGCGGAGGCGATGTGCAGCTCCACCTCGTTGCGGGGCAGCGACGTCTCCTCGGGCGGAGGCAGCGTGAAGAGGATGCCGCCCTGCCCCAGCGTCTCGAAGCGCGCCCGGGCGACGCGCGCCGCCGCCACCGCGTCCTCCACCTGGTGCTCCAGCATCAGCCCGGACGAGCGGCTGTAGAAGGACGGCAGCTCGTCGGAGCCCACGCCGATGACGGGCACCGCGGCGCTCTCCAGCGCCTCCATCGTCTTGGGCAGATCCAACACGGACTTGGCCCCGGCGCACACCACGGCCACCGGGAAGCGCGCCAGCGCCCAGATGTCCTGGGAGATGTCCAGGTGCTCGGCCACGCCCCGGTGCACGCCGCCGATGCCGCCCGTGGCGAAGACGCGGATGCCGGCCGCCGCCGCCAGCTCGCACGTGGCGCTCACGGTGGTGCCGCCGGTGGCGCCCCGGGCGATGGCCACGGCCAGGTCCCTCGAGCCCAGCTTCAGCAGGCGCTCACGGCCCTCGGCGAGCCGGCGCATCTGGATCTCCTCCAGCCCGATGCACACCTGCCCGTCCACCACGGCGATGGGCGCGGGCACGGCGCCCGCCCGGCGCACGGCCTCCTCGCACGCCCGCGCGGCCCCGAGGTTGTCCGGGTACGGCAACCCCTGCGCCACGACGCTCGTCTCCATCGCCACCAGCGGCGCGCCCTGCTCCTTCGCGCGCCGGACCTCTTCGGAATAACGCAAGTCCATATGTCCGGCATATACGCCACGGGCGGCCGGACAGGACAAGCAAGGAGGCACGAACCGTTGGTGGTGCACGCACCTGCTGTCCATTGCCAGCACAACCCGGGGGCTGTATGCCGCACCCGCCTTGAGCTCCCCGAGCACCACCGCCGCCGCTCCCGTTTCCGCAGACGCCCCCCGCGCGCTCTCCCTCTCGGATCTCGCGCTCGTCCTCGTCGTCATCATCTGGGGCACGAACTACACGGTGGTGAAGGAGGCGCTGGGCTCCTTCCCGCCGCTGGCCTTCATGGCGCTGCGCTTCGCCATCGCCGCGGTGGCCATGGCCGTGGTGCTCCACACGCGCGAGGGCTGGAAGCCCCTGCCCCGCTCCACCCTGCTCAAGCTCGTGGGGCTCGGGTTCGTGGGCAACACGCTCTACCAGCTCTGCTTCATCCTGGGCCTCTCGCACACCACCGCCGCCAACAGCGGGATGCTCACCTCGGGTACGCCCGTGCTGACGGCGCTGCTGGGCGCGGCGCTGGGCGTGGATCGGATCCGCAAGCCGCTCGCGATGGGACTGGTGCTCGCGGTGCCGGGCATGCTGCTCATCGTCAGTGCCCGCGGCCCCGAGCTGGACGCGGCCACGCGCCAGGGCGACCTCCTCATCCTCGGCGGCTCGCTGTGCTGGGCCCTCTACACCGTGGGCCTCCGCTCGCTCGGCGCCGAGCTGTCCGCGCTGCGCATCACCGCGCTCACGATGATCACCGGCGCGCCCGGGGTCATCCTGATGGGCCTGCCCTCGGTGGCGGATCTGAAGGTGGAGAGCATCGGCCCGGGCGCCTGGTTCGGCCTGGTGTACTCGGCGCTCATCCCGCTGGTGCTGGCCTATGTCGTCTGGAGCCGCAGCGTGCAGGCGGTGGGCAGCAGCCGCACGGCCATCTACAACAGCGGCACGCCCGTGGTGGCGGCCGTCACCGCGTGGCTGGTGCGCGGCGAGCAGCCCACCGGGTGGCAGATCCTCGGCGCGGGGCTCGTCATCTCCGGCGTGCTCGTCAGCCGCAGGCGCTGAGGCCTCGGGGGCTCACACGCGCCGCCGCGCCACGGTGAGGCCGTAGTCCTCGATCTTCTTGTCCAGCGTGGGCCGGCTGATGCCCAGCATCCGGGCGGCGACGATCTTCTTCCCGCCGGCCGTGCGCAGGGCCTCGGCGATGGCGTCGCGCTCCAGCCGGGTGACGCGCTCCTGGAGGGTGAGCGGCGAGGACGAGGCACTGCCCTGCTGGATCTCCGGCGGCAGGTTCAGCGCGTGGATCTGCGAGCCGGCGTGCACTTGCGCGAGCCGCTCGGCGAGCAGGCTCAGCTCACGCACGTTGTGCGGCCAGTCGTAGTCCACGAGCAACCGCCGGGCCTCGGGGGTGAGCACGGGAGGTCCCATCCGGGTGGCACGCGCGCCCCGGGTGGCGAAGAGCTCGAAGAGCATGGGGACGTCGGCGCGGCGCTCGCGCAGGGGGATGACCTGCAGCTCGATGCCCGCGAGCTGCCGGACCAGCGAGGCCTCCACCTCCCCCTTCGCGGCGAGCACGTGAAGCGGGGCGCTGGTGGTGACGATGAGGCGGAAGTCCACGGGCTCCTCGCCGCCCCGCCGCGCCGGCGCCGTCTTGCGCGCGAGCAGCCGGGCCAGCCGCTCCGCCATGGCGTGCGGGAGGGCCTCCACGTGGTGCAGCACCAGCGTGCCCCCGTCCGCGACGAGCAGCGCCGAGGACACCGGAGGCTGGCCGGAGCCGCTGGAGCGTCCGAAGAGCACCTCCTCCAGGGAGGCCGCCGCGTCCCGGCAGTCCACGCGCACCAGGGGGCCGAGGGCCCGGGGCGAGCGCGAGTGGATGTAACCCGCGCACAGGCTCTTGCCGGAGCCGGGCTCGCCGGAGATCACCACGGGCGCGGCGCTGGCGGCGGCGCGGCGGGCCTGCTCCACCACCTTGCGGAAGGGGCGCGAGTTGCCGGCCATGTCCACCCGGGGCGGTGCCCCGGCGCGCGAGCGCACCGCCACGTAGGCCTCGCCCGCGAGCCGTCCCAGCATGGCCGCCAGCCGTCCATCGGCCTCGGAGAAGGGAGGCTCGGAGCGCTCCACGTACAACAACCCGAAGGGCTGCCCGCCCGAGGCCACCAGCGGTGAGCACAGGGCATTGGCCGTGCGTCCCTGCTCGGAGCGCTCCAGCGCGGTGAGGGCCATGTCGCGGGGCACCTCCACGGAGGGCGCGCCCACCACGGCCGCGGTGAGCAACCCCTTGATGCTCCCGAGGAGCGCCGCCGCCGCGTCCGCGTGCAGCGCATGCAGCGCTTCCTGCGCGGCGAGCCGCAGCACCATGGCCTCGCTGGTGGCGCCCAGCAGCGCCGCCCCCGCCGAGTACAGCGCCGCCTCCGCGCCCACGTGCGGCAGCACCTCCTCGATGGGGAGGTGACTCGCGTCACCCGGGGCCGAGCCCACCAGCGCGGCCGCGCCGAGCGGCTCCACGAGCACCGTCGTCTTGCCCACCAGGACGCGATCGCCGGGGTGGAGCACCACCTCGCCGGAGATGCGCTCGCCATTGACGGCCGTGCCGTTGCGCGAGCCCAGGTCGGTCAGGCGCACCTGTCCATCCACCACGGCGAAGCGCGCGTGGCGGCGGGACATCTGGTCGTCCTCGGGGAGGGGAATCTCACACGAGGGGCTGCGGCCGATGGTCGCCTCCGCTACGACCTCGTAGCGAAGGCCGGCGGAGGGGCCGGAGAGGAGCAACAGGGCGGGCATGGGGGCGGGCCGCGATGCTACACCGGCCCTCTACATCGGTCGCTCGGCATTCAGCAGGGCACGGACCTCTTCCTCGTCCAGGGTACGGCCTTCGCGGCTGAGCGCCAGCGCGTTGATTTCGGCCTCGGGGACCTCGACGTGGGCGCCCTTGCGCCACTCGGTGGTGTGCACTGCCCCGTCCACCAGGCGGCCGACCACGATCCCCTCGTCCCAGGAGAGCACCTCCATCCACAGCTGCTCCGTCACCGTATTGCCCTCCGGGTGGGTCTCGAAGGGGGAGCGCACCACGAAGGTGAGCGGCTCCATCAGGCCCCGGCGCAGGAAGCGCGCCTTGAAGGCCGGCAGGAGCGCCTGGGTCTCCCGTTGCATGGACTCGGTGCGCTCGGTCGGCTCCTGGGCGAAGCGCTCCCGGAAGGGCCTCAGCAGCTCCGCGGTGTTGTGCCGCCCCTGCGGCGACACCACGGTGAGGAACAGGCCCTCATGGCCCTCGAAGGACTCCAGGGGCACCCCGAGCAGGTTCGTCCGCGCCTCCTCCGAGGGCACCAGCATGAAGGTCTGCCCCTCGCTGGTTCCCATCTCCGTGCGCAGCGCCGGCACCTGCCCGAAGGCCAGGTCCGTGCACAGCTCGTGGAGGAAGGCCTCGGCGGGAAGCAGGTCCTGCTCGCCCAGGTGGAAGATCTCCAGATCCCTCGCGCCGAACTTCTCCATGCCGTGCGAGTGCACCCATAGGGGGGTATCCCCCTCGATGACCTCCACGGCGTGGAGGTTGAGGTGGTCGCGGATGTCGAAGTCCAGCTCGGTGAGCTCCGCCACGTCCTCGGCCTCGTGGACCTTGGACGAGGTGATGTCCACCAACACACCCTCCGCGTGCAGCAGGAGGATTCGGGCGCACATCAGCGCCACGAAGACGGGGACGGTGGGCTGGGGCGAGCCCACCTCGAAGGCGAAGCGGTAGAAGCTCCGGGCCCGGCCGAGCGACGACAACGCGGGCTCGCTGCCGGAGAACAGGTCCGACGTCCACTCCTGGGGCGTGGGCCGCTGCTCGAAGACGACCTCCACGCGGACGCCCTCGGCCTCCACGTTGAAGCCCTTGCCGTCCGCTCCGGGGAGGAAGGTCATCTCCTCGGATTCGAAGGAGGCGCGCAGCGCTTCCAGGGACACAGGCGAACCGCGAGAGCTGGCGACGAGGTAGACCTCCTTCACAGGTGCTTCTCGATCTGTCGGAAGAGGTCCACGCGATCCACCAGGTTGGTCAGATAATCCAGCTTGTCCGTCGGGAGAACGAGAATGGGGGACAATTTGTAGCCAGTGAACCATTCCTCGTACAGGTCGTTCAGCCGCTTGAGGTACGAGGTGGGGATGTCCTGCTCCATCTCCCGGCCGCGCAGACGGATGCGCTGGCGCAGGGTCCGTACGGGACACCGCAGGTAGATCATCAGATCCGGCGGGGCGAGCGTCTCGGAGATGGACTCGTAGAGCTCCCGGTACATGCCCCAGTCGCGCTTGTCGATGTAGCGCTGCCGGTAGAGGTTCTTGGCGAAGATCTCCGCGTCCTCATACAGGGTGCGATCCTGCAGGGCGGTGCCAGGGGAGCGTTCGAGCTGGCGATGGAGACGGAACTTGGCCGTGAGGAAGAAGAGCTGGGAGCGGAACGCCCAGGTCTTCATGTCCTTGTAGAAGTCGGCGAGGTAGGGATTCTCCTCATTGGGTTCGAAGAAGGGAGTGAGGCCGTACTTCCGGCAGAGGAAGGACGTGAGCTCCGTCTTCCCGGCCCCGATGTTGCCCGCGATCGCGATGAACTTCTTCCTGGCCAAGGCGCCTCGCTTGTACCCCCACCGGGCGGCACACACCAGAGACAAGGTGACATGGTACATACGGAACAGAGGCCGGAGGCTCCACTGTTCGTGCGTTTCCGGCGGTACAGCGGGGGCCAGGGCCCGTGTGGTGGGCTGCCCCTAGGACGAAGCCGAGGTCGTCAGGATGCTCCGCAACCTGTTGTGCATAGTGGTCACGGTGATCGCCACCGCCATCTTCTTCCCCATGACCGTGGTGGTGGCGCTCGTCACCCTGGATCCGGGGGCCACGGTATGGGTGGCCCGCCGGCTGTGGTCGCCCATCCTCATCCTCACCGGTGGGGCACGCGTGGTGGTGACGGGCCAGGAGAACGTGGACCCCAAGCGGCCCACCATCTACGTCTCCAACCACCAGTCCACGCTGGACATCCCCATCCACTTCGTGGCGGTGCCGGTGAACTTCCGCTACGTGGCCAAGCACCAGCTCAAGTACGTGCCGCTCATCGGCTGGTACCTGTGGATGGCCGGGCACATCTTCATCAACCGGGGCAGGCGCGACAAGGCGATCGCCTCTCTGGATGACGCGGCGCGGAAGATCCGCGGCGGCACGAGCGTGTTCCTCTACCCCGAGGGTACGCGCTCGGACGACGGCCGCGTGCTGCCCTTCAAGAAGGGCCCCTTCGCGCTGGCCCTCAAGTCCCGGGTGCCCGTGGTGCCCATCACCATCGAGGGCTCCGGCAGGGTGATGCCGAAGAACTCCTGGAACATCCAGCCCGGCCCCGTGTACGTGAAGATCGGCAAGCCCATCGACACCACGGCCTTCGACGAGGACGACCGCGAGGGACTGGCCCGGGCCGTCCGCGACGTCATCATCGCGCAGAGCCTCGAGCTGGGCGGCAAGGGAGGCGATCCCGAGCGCGCCGTCGCCGCCGCCGGTGTCGAGGGTGAATCCCGCTCCCGCAGCGCCTCCTGAGGAGACCGATCCCCCGTGCGACTTCCCCCCTCCGATTCCCGCCGCGCCGCGCGCCGCCTCACCACCTGGGCCGGAGTGGCCGTGCTGGGCCTGGGCCTCGCCAGCGGCTGCGGCCATGGCACCGCCGCCGAGCGCTCCCTCGATCCTCGCGACCAGGCCCGTGCGTACCTGGCGAAGAACCAGCCCGAGCGCGCCGTGCCGCTGCTGGAGGCCGAGCTCGCCCGGGCTCCGGAGGACCTGACGCTGGCGCGGGCCCTCACCGAGGCCCAGGTGAAGGCGGGCCACACGGACGCGTGGATCGCCGAGCTGCAACGCCGCAACGCCCAGGCGGAGCGCGCGGTGAACCACTACATGCTGGGCCTGGCGTACTTCTCGCGAGCCTCGGACGCGGGGAGCCCGGCGGTGGCGGCCTTCGAGCGGGCCCTGGCGCTGAAGCCGGACGAGCCCGAGTTCCACTACCGCCTGGGGCTCGCCCGGGTGGAGTCCGAGCAGTACGCGGAGGCGGTGGGTCCGCTGCGCCGCGCGGCCGAGCTCGCCCCGGAGCGCGCCGGCGTGCGCCTGCCGCTGGCCAAGGCGCTGCACCACACGGGGGACGCGGCGGGGGCGGTGGCGGCACTGGGGGCGCTGGTGAAGATGGAGCCGAGCCCCTCCGAGGTGGCCAGGGCCCGGGTACTGATGGATCAGATCGCGGACCCCTTCGCGCGCTTCCCCAAGGCGGCCGAGCCGAAGCTGGAGGAGGCCATGCGCTACCTGCAGGAGCTGGACGCGCCGCACCCGGCCATCGTGAACTTCGAGGAGATCCTCCGGGACTACCCGGACCTGGCGGTGGTGCACGCGCTGCTGGGGCTGGCGTGGCAGCGACTGGACGACGCGGGCCGGGCGGTGGAGGAGTTCAAGCGGGCCATCGAGCTGGCGCCCGAGGACGGCAAGAACCACTTCTACCTGGGCGAGCTGTACCTGGGGCGGCAGAGGCCGGAGGCGGCGAGGCCGTACCTGGAGAAGGCGGTGGAGCTCAACCCGCTGCTGGACACGGCGTGGCTCCGGCTGGGAGACCTCCACCTGGAGCGCAAGGACCTGAAGGCGGCGGGAGAGGCCTTCCGGGTGCTGACCCATCTACAGCCGGACGCCGTGCCGCCAAGGGGCAAGCTGGCGCTGGTGCTCCAGCTGGAGGGCGACTGGGCGGGCGCCGAGCGCGAGCTGATGCGGGTGGTGGACAGGGACCCGGAGAACCTCGAGTTCACCCTGCGGCTGGGCATCCTCTTCACCGAGCAGGCGAAGCAGTCCTCGAAGCCCGAGGAGCGCCGGGTAGCGGCCGAGAAGGCGGAGCGCTGGCTACGCAAGGTGCTGGAGGCCCAGCCGGAGAACGTGGTGGCCTCCCGGGCGCTGCAGCAGCTGAAGACCCCCGGCCAGTAGCCAGCGGGAGCCCGGGCCTTCTACACTGGAGGCCCGATGAGTGAAGGTGCCAACAAGCCCCAGCAGCCGCAGCGCGGGACTCCGTCGTCGTCGAACGTGCCGCGCGTGTCTCAGACGAACCTGCGTGTGATGAGTGCCACGCGAGCGGCGCCCCTGCCGAAGGACAAGCAGCAGGAGGCACTCAGCCAGCGGCTGAAGTCCGAGTCCGCCAACGTGGCCCTCAACGCCGTCTCCGTCGTGAAGGAGAAGGTGGAGGAGTTCCGTCAGCAGGACCGTTTCTTCAAGTACAAGGCCTTCATCGTGGCCGGCTGGGTCCTGATCTCCGCCGTGACCGTCGGCGCCACCTGGGCCCGGGGCACGAAGGACACGGGAGACTTCGGCGCGACGCTCGTGGAGTACCGCGAGCGCTCCACGGTGATGATCATGAACAAGAGCGAGGAGCCCTGGACGGACGTCCTCGTCATCGTCAAGGACGCGAGAGGCGCGGAGTGGCGTGCCTCGGTGGCGCGCGTGGAGCCCGCCAGTGAAGTCACCATCACTCCCAAGCAGCTGTTGGGAAGTGGCAGCAAGGCGGCGCCCGCGAATATCGACATCAAGGGTGTGGAGATGCGGACCTCCGAGGGCCGCGCCACGCTGCTCGAGAACGGCAAGAACCTCACCGTCGAGTAGGACCCAGGGGGCCGTCAAAGGCCCCAGAAAGCGCGAAAGCGCCCTTCCCGGAGGAAGGACGCTCTCGTGCACTACCTTGCCGACGGTGGTGGACTACCCCTCCGTCTTGGGCTCCGTGGCCTGAGGAGCGGCCTCTTCGGTGCCCTCGGGCTGAACGGCCTTGGCGGGACGATCCACCAGCTCCAGCAGGGCCATCTCGGCGCCGTCACCCTTGCGGAAGCCGAGGCGCACGATGCGGGTGTAACCGCCCGGGCGATTGGCGTAGCGGGTCTTGTACTCGCTGAACACCTTCTGGAGGATGGCGCGGTTGCGAACCGTCCGCTCCGCGAGGCGCACGTTGGCCAGACCACCGCGCTTGCCGAGGGTGATGATGCGCTCGGCGAGAGCCCGGGCCTCCTTGGCCTTGGGCAGCGTGGTGCGGATGGCCTCGTGCTCGAGCAGCGAGGTGACCATGTTGTGGAGCATCGCGAGCCGGTGGCTCGTGGTGCGGTGGAGCTTCCTCTGTCCGACCTTGTGACGCATGGGCTGACTTTCCGGGTCCTCAGTGGACCCACCACTCCGGCCGTATGAGGTACCGGGTGGGAAGGATGGAACCGGCACGGGCTCCACCGTTGCTGTGTTGGGCCCGCGAAGGCCCCCTCCTCCCGCGAGGCATGCGGCGGTGCCGCCCCGTGGGAGGAGGTGCTGCGGAAACGACTAGGCCTTGGGAGCGCCCGGGGGCACCGCGGGCGCACCCGCCGCCGCGGCCGCCGCCGCGCCAGCACCCGGAGCGGGAGCGGGCGGAGGGGTCTTCGGAGGCCAGTTCTCCAGCTTCATGCCGAGCGACAGGCCCATCTCCGCGAGGATCTCCTTGATCTCCTTCAAGGACTTGCGGCCGAAGTTCTTGGTCTTGAGCATCTCGGCCTCGGTGCGCTGCACCAGGTCGCCGATGGTCTTGATGTTGGCCTGCTGCAGGCAGTTGGCCGAGCGAACGGAGAGCTCCAGCTCGTCGACGGAGCGGAAGAGGTTCTCGTTGAGCTTGGCCTCCTCCTTGGGGGCCTCCACCGCCACGGGCTCCTCGGTCTCGTCGAAGTTGACGAACACCGTGAGCTGCTCCTTGACGATCTTGGCCGCGTAGGCGACGGCGTCCTGAGGGGTGACGGAGCCGTCCGTCCAGACCTCGAGGGTGAGCTTGTCGAAGTCGGTGACCTGGCCGACGCGGGCGTTGGTCACCTGGTAGTTCACCTTGCGGATGGGCGAGAACAGCGAGTCGATGGGGATGGTGCCGATGGGCGAGCCCGCGACCTTGTTGGCGTTGGCCGGCACGTAGCCCCGGCCGCGGCGGCAGGTGAGCTCCATGCGGACCTTGCCACCCTCGGAGATGGTGCAGATGTGGTGACCCGGGTTGAGGATCTCCACGTCCTGGTCGGCGATGATGTCACCGGCCTTCACGTCCTTGGGGCCCTCGGCCTCGATGCGCAGCGTCTTGGGCTCGTTCGTGTGCATCCGGAGGAGGACCTCCTTCAGGTTCAACACGACGTCCGTGACGTCCTCGGCCACCTCGGGGATGGTGGTGAACTCGTGGTCCACGCCCTCGATCTTCACCGTGGTGATGGCGGCGCCCTGGAGGGACGACAGCAGCACGCGGCGCAGCGAGTTGCCCAGCGTGGTGCCGAAGCCGCGCTCGAGCGGCTCGGCGACGAACTTGCCGTAGGTGGGGGACAGCGAGTCCTGATCGACCTCGAGCCGACGGGGCTTGATGAGGTCGCGCCAGTTCTTCGCGATGAAAGAGTCAGCCATGTCCGTGTACTCCTCATGCCGTGCGCCACCACCGACTTACCCGCCGGATGACGGGAGGATGGGCACGTGGGGTTCTTGGATGAACGGCCCGGCCCGGAGTTGCTCGGGGCGGGCCGGTAGAAGCACGACGCCCCGGCGGTGAGGCCAGGGCGCGTACGACAGCTCCAGCGGCAGCGCGCCCAGCAGGTGGGCGAGCCAGGCCAATTACTTCGAGTAGAGCTCGACGATGAGCTGCTCCTGGATCGGCATGGTGAGGTCCTCGCGGTTCGGAGCGGTGCGCACCGTGCCCTTGAAGGACTTCTTGTCCAGGTCGATCCACTGCGGCACGCCGCGGCGGTCCACGGTCTCCAGCGCCTCGGAGATGCGGAGGATCTTCCGGCTCTTCTCGGCCACCTCGATGGTGGCGCCCGGCTTCACGGCGAAGGACGGGATGTTGACCCGCTTGCCGTTGACCGTGAAGTGACCGTGACGCACCAGCTGGCGGGCCTCGGCGCGGGTGTCCGCGAAGCCCATGCGGAACACCACGTTGTCCAGGCGCAGCTCCAGCTGCTGCAGGAGGTTCTCACCGGTCTTGCCCTTGGCGGCGGAGGCGCGGTGGTAGTAGCCGCGGAACTGGCTCTCCAGCAGGCCGTACATGCGCTTGACCTTCTGCTTCTCGCGCAGCTGCACGCCGTAGCCAGAGAACTTCACGCGACCCTGGCCGTGCTGGCCGGGGGGATAGGGACGCCGCTCGATGGCACACTTGTCCGTGTAGCAGCGGTCACCCTTCAGGTACATCTTCAGGTTCTCACGCCGGCAGATGCGGCAGGCGGAGGCGGTATAACGGGCCACGATGCTTCTCCGTGTAAAGGTGGTCTGGGGCCGCTCCCACGAGGAGAGCGGCCCGGAGTGGAACTAGACGCGGCGGCGCTTCGGCTGACGGCAGCCGTTGTGCGGGATGGGCGTCACGTCGCGGATGAGCGAGATCTTCAGGCCGGCGGCGGCGAGCGCGCGCAGGGCGGACTCACGGCCAGCGCCCGGACCCTTCACCAGCACCGTCACGTTCTTCAGGCCGTGCTCCATGGCCTTGGCCGCGGCGTCACCGGCGGCCACCTGGGCGGCGAACGGCGTCGACTTGCGGCTGCCGCGGAAACCGCGGGCGCCGGCGGAGGACCAGGAGATCACGTTCCCGGACACGTCCGTGATCGTGATGATGGTGTTGTTGAACGTGGACTGGATGTGGACCACGCCGTTGAGGATGCTCTTCTTGCCCTTCTTGCCCTTCTTGCGCGCAGCGGCAGGGGCCTCGCCGGTCGCGGGGGCCGCCTCGGTTGCCGCGGGCGCGTTGGTCTCTTCAGCCATGGAACTCGTTGCTCCTGAAGGTAGGTGATCGACGCCGGCTCCTGGCGGGAACCGGCGCAGGTGGAAGAACTAGCGAGCGCCCGCCGCCGGCTTGGCGCGCACGATGCCGCGCTTGGGACCCTTGCGGGTACGCGCGTTGGTGTGCGTCCGCTGGCCACGAACCGGCAGACCCTTGCGGTGACGCAGACCCCGGTAGCAGCCCAGGTCCATCAGCCGCTTGATGTTCATGGTCACCTCGCGGCGGAGGTCACCTTCGACCTTGTAGTTGGTCTCGATGAGGTCGCGGATCTTCCGCGTCTGCTCCTCGGTGAGATCCTTGGTCCGGGTGGCGAGGTCGATTCCCGCCGCCTCGATGATGTCGTGGGCGGACTTGTTGCCGATCCCGTAGATGTACTGCAGCGAGATCACCGCGCGCTTGTTGGGCGGGAGGTCGATGCCGGCGATACGAGCCATCTTCGTCGTTCCTTCTGGGTGGAGTTGGTCTGGAGCTCAGTCCCTGGGGGACTCAGCCCTGGCGCTGCTTGTGCCGGGGGTTGGAGGCGCAGATGACGCGCACGATGCCCTTGCGGCGGACAACCTTGCACTTGTCGCAGATCTTCTTGACGGACGCCCGAACCTTCATGGCGGTACTTCCCTTCCTTCGCTTTTAGAAAAGAAAAGCCTCGAGGGCCTGTCCGCCATTCCGCGGAACCAGGCCCCTGCTACTTCGCTCGGTAGGTGATCCGGCCCCGGCTCAAATCGTACGGAGACAGCTCCACCTTCACCTTGTCGCCCGGGAGGATTCGGATGAAGTGCATCCGCATCTTGCCCGAGATGTGCGCGAGCACCTTGTGGCCATTGTCCAACACCACGCGGAACATCGCGTTCGGGAGGGGCTCCATGACCGTCCCCTCGACTTCGATGGAATCATCCTTCGGCAATCAGATAACCCTCTTGCGGACCACCTGAACACTGGAAGCGCGGCGGGATAACACTTTGGTCCTGAAGTGGCAAGCATCCTCGCGCTGAAAACCCCGAAATTCTACGAACTCCCTGCGTACACCCTTGTATTCCACGTACCTACCCGGCCCGTCGCCAGATGAGGACTTGCGGCCCCCCTTTGGTGAAGGAGCACCCGAATGCTCCAAGTACGCGGAAAGCTTGTTGTCGAGGGGATCGGCTGTCCAGTCATCGCCGAGGAGCTCCACCTCATCCGTGCCCTGGTTCACCATGGGCTCGACTGGGAGGACCATTCCTGGACGAAGCTCGCCGGACGCCCACTCCGCGCGCCCGGCCCTCGCCTGGTGGCCCGCTGCACGGGTGATCAGGCCTTGCCCGTCGCCTTCTTGATATCCGCGTAGACGCCCTCGGGCGACCCCACACCATCGATGCTCTTGAGCAGCCCGCGTTGCGCGTAGAACTGCTTCAGGGGAGCCGTCTCCGCCTCGTACTTCTTCAGGCGCTTCTCGACGACCTCGGCCTTGTCGTCCTCGCGCTGCACGAGGCTGGCGTCGTCCTTGTCGCAGAAGCCGGCCCGCTTCGGAGGGCTCTGGTAGACATGGTAGACGGCGCCGCAGACAGGACAGGAACGGCGGCCCGAGCCGCGCTCGATGAGCTTCTCGTGCGGCACCTCGAGAGACACCACCGTATCGATCTTCTTGCCCAGACGGGCCAGCATGCGCTCGAGCGCCTCGGCCTGGGGCGTGGTGCGCGGGAAGCCGTCCAGGATGAAGCCGTTGGCGCAGTCCGGCTCCTTCAGGCGCTCCTCCACGATCCCGATGACGATCTCGTCCGGCACGTAGGCACCGGCGGCCATCAACGGCCCGGCCAGCTTGCCCATCTCGGTGCCCTCACGAACCGCCTTGCGGAGGATGTCACCCGTGGAGATCTGCGGAATCTTGAACTCCGAATACAGCAGCTTCGCCTGGGTGCCCTTCCCCGCGAACGGAGGGCCAAACAGGATGAGGTTCATGTATTCCTCTCAGCTCATCAGGAAGGAGCGCGCTGGGGACCACGGCGAACATGCCCCCCGCGCCGCTCTCACACCCCTGGAACAACGAAGCGCCCCTCCCCGGGGTGATGGGGAGGAGCGCCCGAGAACGCCTTCCTCGCTCAGGCCGCCACGCGGACCCGGCCGCGGATCCGGGGACCGCGCGGACCCGCGAAGCCCTCGTAGTTGCGGCTGATGAGGTGGCCCTCGATCTGCTGCACCGTGTCCAGCGCCACGCCCACGACGATCAGCAGCGCCGTGCCTCCGAAGGTGAAGTTGACGCCCAGCATGTTGCTGATGATGGACGGAATCACGCAGATGGCGGCCAGGTACAGGGCCCCGCCGAAGGTGATGCGGTTGAGCACGCCCTCGATGAAGTCCGCCGTCTGCCGGCCCGGACGGATGCCCGGGATGTAGCCGCCCTGCTTCTTGATGTTGTCCGCCACGTCGTCCGGCCGGAAGGTCAGCGCCGTGTAGAAGTACGAGAAGAAGATGATCAGCAGGACGAAGATGCCGTTGTAGACCCAGGGGCTCGACTCGATGCTGCGCTGCACGCCCTGGAGGAACGGGAACCAGGTGCCCAGCGTGGCCGGGAACGACAGCAGCGCGCCGGCGAAGATGGGCGGGATGACTCCCGAGGTGTTCACCTTCATCGGGAAGTACGTGGCCTGCCCGGCGAACATGCGCCGGCCGGCCATGCGCTTGGCGTACTGCACCGGGATGCGCCGCATGCCGCGCTCGACGTAGACCACCACACCGACGACGAGCACCATGAAGAGCAACAGGGCCGCCACGGCCGCCATGCTGACGACCTCCTGCTGGACCAGATCCAGCAGCGTCTTGCCGCTGGGCAGCAGGCCGGACACGATGCCCGCGAAGATGATGAGCGAGATGCCGTTGCCGATGCCGCGCTCGGTGATGCGCTCACCCAGCCACATGATGAACGCGGTGCCCGCCGTCAGGCTGACCACCGTCATGAAGGTGAACCAGACGTTGTCGTTGGGAACGACCACCTGGTTGAAGCCGGACTGGCCCGCGTCGCTGCGGCCCAGCGAGGCCAGCCAGCGCGAGATGCCCACGCCCTGGACGATGGACAGCGCGATGGTGCCGTAGCGGGTGTACTGGTTGATCTTCTGCCGGCCGCCGGCGCCTTCCTTCTGCAGCCGCTCCAGGCTGGGCACCACCACCGCCAGGAGCTGGATGATGATGGAGGCGGACACGTACGGCATGATGCCCAGACCGAAGATCGACATCTGGTTCAGGGCGCCGCCGGAGAACAGGTTGAAGAGCGAGAACAGGCCGCCCGACTGGCGCTGGGCGTCCATGAACGCGTTCATCGCCGCCCGGTCCACGCCAGGCGTGTTGATGAAGATACCGATGCGGTACACCGCGAGCAGCATCAGCGTATAGATGAGCCGGCTGCGCAGCTCCGCGATGCGGAAGACGTTGGCGAAGGCGTTCAGAGCCACGTGGGATCCATCCCCCAGAAAGGTTTCAGCCAGAACAACAGCGCCCCTGTCCGAATTCGGAAAGGGGCGCGGAATCCTACACGGATGGAAAGGCGCGCACCACTAAGAGTGTAACGCGCCCTACCCTCACGACTTCTTGGCCTGCTTGACGCCCTTGCCGGAGTGGGCCTTGGCCGCGGACTCCGGCTTGTGGGCCACCAGGGGGAGCTCCTCCACGGAGCCGCCCGCCTTTTCGATCGCCTCGCGGGCGGTCGCCGAGAGCTTGTGCGCCCGGACGGAGAGCTTCTTGGAGAGGGTGCCGTTGCCGAGCACCTTCACGCCGTCGTAGCGGCCCTTCACCAGGCCCCGGGACTCCAGCGCGGCCACGTCCACCGTGGCGCCCGCGTCGAACCCCTCGAGGTCCGACAGGTTCACCACCGCGTACACGGTGCGGTTGGGGGAGATGAAGCCGAACTTCGGCAGCCGGCGCTGCAGCGGGCTCTGACCGCCCTCGAAGCCCTCGAAACGCATGTTGCCGGTACGGGCCTTCTGGCCCTTGCCACCGCGGCCGGCCGTCTTGCCCAGACCGCTACCCTGGCCGCGGCCCACCCGCTTCTTGCGGTGCCACGAGCCCTCAGGGCGCTTCAGGTTATGGAGCGTAGTCGCCATTGTCTGAACCCTCTCGCACTAGGCCTTCGCGGCCTGGGCAGCACGGGCGCGCGCGGCGTCCCGAGCCCGAATCTTCCGAGGCTTGCGGCGGGAAGGCTTGGGAGCATCACCCTGCACCGTCTCGGACGTCACCAGGTGACGCACCTTGTTCACCATGCCGCGAACCGCCGGCGTGTCCTGCAGGAGCCGCTCGTCGCCGAACTTCTTCAGCCCGAGGCCCCGGATCGTCGCGAGCTGCTCTTCGGACGAGCCCGCGAAGCTCTTCGTCAGCTTGACCTTGAGCGCCATGATTAACCCCTCGCCTCTTCAGACTTCTGGGGACCCACGTCCTTGCCACGCAGGCGCGACACCTGCTCCGGCGAGCGCAGGTTCTTCAGGCCCGCCATGGTCGCCTTGAGCACGTTGTGGGGGTTCCGCGAACCCTGGCTCTTCGTCAGGATGTTGCGGATGCCCGCCGCCTCGAGAACCGCGCGCACCGCACCACCGGCGATGACGCCCGTACCTTCACCGGCCGGCTTCAGGAGCACCCAGCCCGCGCCGAAGTGCCCGAGCACCTCGTGGGGGATGGTGTGACCCTGCAGCGGGACGCGGAAGAGGTTCTTCTTCGCGTTCTCGCCACCCTTGCGGATGGCCTCGGGAACCTCGTTGGCCTTGCCCAGCCCGACGCCAACATGACCGGCGCCATCGCCCACCACCACCAGCGCGGCGAACGAGAACCGCCGGCCGCCCTTCACCACCTTGGCGACGCGGTTGATGTTCACCACCCGGTCGGTGAGGTCGAGATCGTTCGGATTGATCGGAGTTGCCACTTGGGAACTTCCTTATTCGAAAGGTTTCTAGAACTTCAGCCCGCCCTCACGCGCGGCATCCGCCACGGCGGCGATGCGCCCGTGGTACGGGAAGCCGTTGCGGTCGAACACCACCGCGTTCACGTTGGCCGCCTTGCACTTCTCCGCGATCAGAGCGCCCACGCGCTTGGCCTCGGCCTTCTTGTCCCCCTCGTCCTTGCCCTTGAGCTCCTTGGAGAGCGACGAAGCGAAGACCAGGGTGCGGCCCGTGGTGTCGTCCACCACCTGGGCGTAGATGTGCTTGAGGCTCTTGTAGACCGTGAGCCGCGGGCGCTCGGTGGTTCCCGAGATCTTCCGGCGGATGCGGTCCTTCCTCTTGAGGCGCGGATCGAGCTTGTTCGACATGGATGATTCCTTCTCCGTCCGGCGATGATGGGGAATTCCACCGCCGGATGATTGCGCGGCCCCTCAGGGAGCCGCGCGGTTGGGTGTTCACTCCGACTAGGTGGTGCCGGTCTTGCCTTCCTTGCGGCGGATCTTCTCGGTGGAGTACTTGATGCCCTTGCCCTTGTAGGGCTCGGGCGGGCGCAGCGCGCGGATCTTCACCGCGGCGGCCCCAAGGGCCTCCTTGTCCGCCGACCGCAACGTCAGACCCAGCGTGGGCAGACCGTCCTCGGTGCGGGCCGCCTTGTCGACCTCGGCCGTGACACCCTCGGGCAGGTTGAACACCACAGGGTGCGAGTAACCCAGCGACATGTTGATCGTCTTGCCCTTCACCTCGGCGCGGAAACCGACGCCGCGGATGTCCAGGCGACGCTCGAAGCCCGTCGACACGCCCTTGGCCGCGTTGGCCAGCAGCGTGCGGGTCAGGCCGTGCAGGCTGCGGGCCTCGCGCGAATCGTTCTCGCGCTCGACCGTCACCTCGTTGCCGGCGATCTTCACCTTCACGCCGGTGGCGGGCAGCTGGACGACCATCTTGCCCTTGGGACCTTCGAAACTGACCTGGCGGCCCGAAACAGTGGCCTTCGTCTTGTCCGCCAGCTTGACCGGAAGCTTTCCAATCCGACTCATGATTCCCTCTTGCGGTGAGCCCAGGTCGCGGCGCGAGCCGCGGCACCCGGGCTGCTGGCTAGTAGACGGTGCAGAGCAGCTCGCCGCCGACCTTCTGCTTGCGAGCATCGGTGTCCACCATCACGCCGCGGGACGTGGACAGGATGGAGATACCCAGGCCGCCGAGCACCTGGGGAATCTCACGCGAGTTGGTGTAACGGCGCAGACCGGGCTTGGAGATGCGGCGGATGCCGGTGATGGCCGGAGCGCGGTCCTGGCCGTACTTCAGCTGGACGCTGATCTCGCTCTGCGGCTTGCGCTCGTGAACGGTGTAGTCCCCGATGAAGCCCTCGGACTTGAGGACCTTGATGATCTCGAGCTTGAGGTTCGAGTGGGGGATGACGACCTTGTCGTGCCGCGCGCGCGAACCGTTGCGCAGGCGGGTCAGCATGTCGCCGATGGGATCGTTGACGACCGACATGAATGGCTACCTTCCGTGCGGAGCGGCCTGGCCGCCTCCGCGTTCGCAACCGCCGCGCCTGCCGGGCCCATCCCGGGGGTTCGCCACGAATTGCCATGCGTGTCCTGCATTCGGCCCACCCGCTCGCGGGCAGACCAGGCTCCCCGGCCCCCTGTCAGGGACCGGGACGCCCGCGTCCGACTACCAGGACGACTTGGTGACGCCGGTGATCTCGCCGCGGAGCGCGCGGTGCCGGAAGCAGATACGGCACATGTTGAACTTCCGCAGGAACGCGCGGGGCCGGCCGCAGAGCGGGCAGCGGTTGTACGCGCGGACGGAGAACTTCGGCTTGCGCTTCGCCTGGGCGATCTTCGAGAGCTTGGCCATGGATGCGGATCCTCTTACGTGCGGAACGGCATGCCGAAGTGACGCATCAGCGCCAGCCCCTGCTCGTCGTTCTTCGCGGTGGTGACGAAGCTGATGTTGAGCCCCTTCACCTTCTCGATCTGGTCGTAGTTGATTTCCGGGAAGATGATCTGCTCGCGGACGCCGAGCGTGTAGTTACCATTCCCGTCGAAGGCCTTCGGGGACACGCCCTTGAAGTCACGCACGCGCGGCAGGGCCACGGTGATGAGGCGGTCCAGGAACTCATACATGCGATCGCCGCGCAGGGTGACGGCGCAACCGATCGCCTGGCCCTGGCGCAGCTTGAAGTTCGCGATGGACTTGCGGGCGCGGGTCACCACGGGCTTCTGACCGGTGATGGCACCCAGCTGGTCCACGGCGGACTCGAGGATCTTGTTGTTGGCGAGCGCCTCGCCCAGACCCATGTTGACGACGATCTTCTCGAGGCGGGGAACCTGCATGGGGTTCTTCAGCCCGAGGTCCTTCATCAGCGCGGGGACGCCTTCCTTGCGGAAGCGCAGCTTGAGACGCGCCGGCTTGGACTCGAGACCTTCCTCGATGTTCGCCGCGAAGCCTGCCTTCTTGAGCTCTTCCTTCTTGCGGCCCTTCTTCTCCTTCTTCGGAGCCGCTTCCTTCTTCTCTTCAGCCATCGTCTGACCCTCTGCTTCGGAGCGCCGTCGTGGACCCAGTGCGCCGATCAGTACTGCGTGGAAACTGGAAACACCGGAGCCCCTACCGATTCTTCAGGGCTTCCGGTGTGCTCGCCCGCCCTCCCCTCACCCGGGTAGGGCAAAGGGCGCGCATACATGCCCGAACCCGCGCCCCTAGTCAATCAGAGCGTCGCAGTTCTTGCAGAACCGCTTCTTCTTGTCCCCATCCGCCCGGATACCCACGCGGGTCGGCTTGTCGCACTTGGCGCAGACCAGCTGGACATCCGAGATGTGGATGGTGCCCGGCTTGTCCACAATTCCGCCCTCGGGCTGCTGGGGCGTCTTGCGCAGGTGCCGCTTGACCAGGCGCACGCCTTCCACGGTCACGCGCTGGGCCTCGCGGTCGATCTTGAGGATCTTCCCGCGCTTGGTCGCCGGGGTCTTCTCCGAGCGCTCGGCGCCGGCGATGACCTGGACGGTGTCTCCAACCTTGAGCTTCTCCATGGTTCCTCTCCCTCCTCGCGGACCGCCTGACGCCCTACTAGAGGACCTCGGGAGCGAGCGAGATGATCTTCATGAACTTGCGGGCGCGGAGCTCACGGGCGACCGGCCCGAAGATACGCGTCCCGATGGGCTCCATGTCCTTGTTGATGAGGACGGCGGAGTTGCCATCGAACTTGATGTAGCTGCCATCCGGACGGCCCACCTCGCGCGCGGTGCGCACGATGACCGCCTTGGCCACGTCACCCTTCTTCACCTTGGAGTTCGGCAGCGCCTCGCGGATCGACACGACGATCACATCGCCGATGGACGCGTACTTGCGCTTGGAACCGCCAAGCACCTTGATGCAGAACACCTTCTTGGCGCCCGAGTTGTCGGCCACGTCGAGCACGCTCGTCATCTGAATCATCTGGAATCTCCTTCTCTAGCTACGGCAGGCCCCTCCGGCGAGGACGGGCACCGCGCGGGCTCGAGCCACGGCCGCGCGCGCCTGAACGGCGGCGCGAGCTCGGACGGCTCAGACGTTCTTGCTCTTCTCCAACACCTCGACCACGCGCCAGCGCTTGTCCTTGGAAGCGGGACGGGTCTCGGCGATGCGCACCCGGTCACCCTCGTTGATGGTGATCTTCGCGGGGTAGTCGTGATCCTCGACGTGCGCCTTGTACTTCTCGCGCATGCTCATGATCTTCCCGTACTTGGGGTGAGCGGCGCGGCGGGAGACGGTGACCACCACCGTCTTCTGCATCTTGTTGGAGGTGACAATGCCCACGCGCGTCTTGGGACGGCCGCGGGAGGTGGTCTTGGCAGAGGTGGATTGAGTCGCTTCAGCCATGGGAAAAGCTCCTAAGCCTTCTTCTCCGCCCGGGTCTTCTCCCCCAGGACGGTCAGGATGCGAGCCAGGTCGCGCTTGTGCTGCGTGCGCTCGGACGGGTTGTCCAGCGAGCCGGTGGCCCGCTTGAGCTGGTCCTGGAACAGCGTGTCGCGCAGCTCGGCCGCCCGCCGCTTCAGGTCGTCCGCCGAGAGCTCCTTGAGTTCCTTCGCAGTCGCCATCTTCTAAATCTCCTCAGAGCCAGCGGGCGGCCCTCTTATCAGGGGCCGCCCGAGGGCGGAACTAGAGCGCCAGCTCGCTGCGGGTGACGATCTTCGTCAGCACGGGCAGCTTCGCCTGGGCCAGCTTCATGGCGGCCGTGGCAACCTCGGGCGTCATACCCTCCATCTCGTAGAGGATGCGACCGGGCTTCACCACCGCCACGTAGTACTCCACACCACCCTTACCGGTACCCATACGGGTTTCAGCCGGCTTCTTGGTGATGGGCTTGTCCGGGAACACCCGGATCCAGATCTTGCCGCCACGCTTGATGTGGCGGGTCATCGCGATACGGGCCGCCTCGATCTGCCGCGAGGTGATCCACCCCGGCTGCAGGGACATCAGACCGTACTCACCATAGGTGAGATCGCTGCCGCGATAGGCCCGGCCGGGCGTGCGGCCCTTGTGCATCTTGCGGAATTTCGTACGAGCAGGCTGAAGCATCGTCGGTGTCCTTCAAGCCCGAGCGAGCCGCCCCTCCCGGGGCGGCTCCCGGGGAGTTAGCGGTTGGCGGCCGGCGCGGCGCCCTGGCCACCCTTGGTGGGCAGGACCTCGCCGCGGCAGATCCAGACCTTGCAACCGATCTTGCCGTAGGTGGTCTTGGCCTCGGCGAAGCCGAAGTCGATGTCCGCGCGGAGGGTGTGCAGGGGCACGCGGCCCTCGCGGTACCACTCGTAGCGAGCCATCTCGGCGCCGCCCAGACGGCCGGAGCAGGAGACGCGGATGCCCTTGGCGCCGAACTTCATCGCCGTCTGCAGCGCCTTCTTCATGGCGCGGCGGAAGGCGATACGGCGCTCGAGCTGGGTGGCGATGTTCTCGGCCACCAGCTGGGCGTCGGTCTCGGCCTTGCGGACCTCGACGATGTTGAGGAAGACCTCGTTCTTGGTGAACTGCTGGAGGTCCTTCTTCACCGTCTCGATGCCGGCACCGCGCTTGCCGATGACGATGCCCGGGCGCGCGGTGTGCACGTTGACCTTCACCTTGTTCGCCGCGCGCTCGATCTCCACCTTGGAGACACCCGCGTGGGCGAGCGACTTCTTCACGAACTCGCGGATGCGGATGTCTTCATGCAGCCACTGCGCGTAGTTCTTGTGCTCGAACCACTTGGAGTCCCAGGTCTTGATGACCCCGAGGCGGAACCCAATGGGATGGACTTTCTGGCCCAACGTGCTTCTCCTTCGAATCGGTTGCGTGGGGGCGCCAGGCGGCAGGCCTTACTTCTTGGCCGCCTCCGCCAGCACCACGTGAATGTGACTGGTCTTCTTGTTGATGCGCGTGGCGCGGCCCATGGCGCGCGGCATGTAGCGGCGCTGGGTCGGCCCCTGATCCACCGAAATCGTCTTCACGACGAGCTTGTCCACGTCGACCTGGCCCTTGGACAGGTCGGTCGCGTTGGCCACGGCGCTCTTGATGAGCTTGGCCACCGGGACGGCCGCGGCGCGGCTGGTGAAACGCAGGATGTTCAACGCCTGCTCCACCGGCTTGCCCCGGACGAGCGCCGCCACCGTGGAAACCTTCCGGGGCGACATGCGCAGGAACCTCAGATGTGCCTTCGACTCCATGTCATCTCCTCTGGCGGACGCCGCCTGTCAGCGGGGCCGGCTACTTGCCCTTGGCGACCTTCTTCTCCGCCGAGTGACCGCCGAACGTACGCGTCGGGGCGAACTCGCCGAGCTTGTGGCCCACCATGTTCTCGGTCACGAAGACGGGGATGAACTTGCGGCCGTTGTGCACCGCGAAGGTGTGTCCCACGAACTCCGGCAGGATGGTGGAACGCCGGGACCACGTCTTCACAACACTCTTCTTGTTCGTCTTGATCATGTCCTCGACCTTCTTGACGAGGTAACCATCGACGAACGGACCCTTCTTGATCGAACGCGCCATTGTGTGAACCCTCGACTACTGGCTGCGCGCGCCCGGACGGCGGACGCTCACGATGAACTTGTCAGTACGCTTGTTCTTGCGGGTGCTGAGGCCCTTGGTCTTCTGACCCCACGGCGACACCGGGTGCGGGTTACCCTGACCGGACTTACCCTCACCACCACCGTGCGGGTGGTCGACAGGGTTCATCGCCAGACCGCGGACGGTGGGCCGGATGCCCAGCCAGCGGCTACGGCCCGCCTTGCCGATGCGGATGATCTCGTGCTCCAGGTTGCCCACCTGGCCCACGGTGGCGCGGCACTCGATGAGCACCATGCGCACGGCACCCGAGGGCAGACGCACCTGGGCGTAGCGGCCCTCCTTGGCCATCAGCTGACCGGAGGAGCCCGCGGAGCGGATGATCTGCCCGCCGCGGCCCGGCTTCAGCTCCACGTTGTGGATGATGGTACCGACCGGGATGTTGAGCAGCGGCAGCGTGTTGCCCGGACGGATATCCGCGTTCTCACCCGCCATGACGGTGTCCCCGACCTTCAGGTCCACCGGAGCGAGGATGTAGCGCTTCTCGCCGTCCGCGTAGTGCAGGAGGGCGATGTTCGCGGAGCGGTTCGGGTCGTACTCGACGGCCGCGACCTTCGCCGGCACGCCGTCCTTGTCCCGACGCTTGAAGTCGATGATGCGGTAGCGGCGCTTGTGACCACCACCCTGGTGACGACGGGTGATGTGGCCGTGGACGTTGCGGCCGCCGGACTTGGTGAGAGACTCGGTGAGCTTCTTCTCCGGCTTGCCCTTGGTGATGTCCGCGAAGTCGGACACCGTCATCAGACGACGGGCGGCGGAGGTCGGCTTGTACTTCTTGATGCCCATGGTGGTTCCTCAACGACGGTCAGCGCCGTGCGCTAGACCGCGCCTCCCTCGAAGAGCTCGATCTTGTCCCCCTCCTTGAGGGTGACGACGGCCTTCTTGAAGTTCGGCCGCTTGCCAATCGAGCGGCCCACGCGCTTCGTCTTTCCGCGGACGATGTTGGTGCGCACACCCTCGACGCTCACCTTGAAGAGCGACTCGACGGCGTGGGCCACGTCGTGCTTGGTTGCCTTCTTGTCCACGATGAACGAGTACTGCCGGAACTTCTCACGGGCCTGGTCCAGCTTCTCGGTGATGAGCGGCCCCTTGATGACGTCGTTGATATTCACGAGAGCGCCCCCTCGATGGCCTTGGCGGCCGCGGAAGTGAGCACCAGGTGCTTGTGGCGGAGGACGGACTCGAGGTTCAGGCCCTCGGGCGGGAGCACGTCGAACTTCGCCAGGTTGCGCACGCTGCGGTGCAGGTTGGTGTTGGTCTTGGCGTCGATGACCAGCGCATCGGCCAGCTTCAGCCGCTTGGTCAGGGCCTCGAAGGCCTGCTTGCTCTTGGGAGCGGACAGGTTGAAGTCGTTCACGATGATGAGCGACTTCTCACGGGCGCGCAGCGACAGAATCGCCTTGAGCGCACCGCGGCGGACCTTCTTGGGGGGACGGTAGAAGTAGTCCCGCGGCTTGGGGCCCATCGCCTTGCCGCCACCCACCCAGTGGGAGGCGCGGATGGAACCCTGGCGGGCGCGGCCAGTACCCTTCTGCTTCCAGGGCTTCTTGCCACCACCGCTCACCAGCGAGGTGTTCTTCACCGCCACCGTACCCCGGCGCCGGTTGATCTG
This sequence comes from Archangium lipolyticum, assembly GCF_024623785.1. Classification (NCBI taxonomy): domain Bacteria; kingdom Pseudomonadati; phylum Myxococcota; class Myxococcia; order Myxococcales; family Archangiaceae; genus Archangium; species Archangium lipolyticum. The sequence continues at coordinate 994 of NZ_JANKBZ010000028.1, read as the reverse complement.
CTGCATCTTCGCGACCTCATAGAAGAGGTGCGCGTTCGGCTCGGCGCCGAAAACCTCGTCGGAGAGCTCAAGCTCCGACACTTTCTTCATATCCAGGTCGACTACGTCGAACTTCGCCATGGCTCTTTCCTCTGGGGAACGGAGTGGAACCGCGAGGGCTCAGCCCCGCTTCCTCAGGACTTGATCTCCACGTCAACACCGGCCGAGAGATCCAGCTTCATCAGCGCGTCCAGCGTCTGCTGGGTCGGCTCGAGGATATCGAGCAGGCGCTTGTGCGTGCGGATCTCGAACTGCTCGCGGCTCTTCTTGTCCACGTGCGGCGAGCGCAGAACCGTGAACTTGTTGATGCGCGTGGGCAGGGGGATCGGACCGGCCACCTTGGCGCCCGTGCGCCGAGCAGTCTCGACGATCTCCCCAGCGCTCTGATCCAGGAGCTTGGAGTCGTACGCCTTCAGCCGGATGCGGATCTTCTGTGTCGCCATTCGCAAAAACCTCTTTAAACGGCCTCTGCCTTCGGGAGGCGCTACGACCAACGTCCCCTGGATGTCACAGAGCCATTTCTTCGAACGAAGGGGCGCGGCTTGTACCACCGGCCCCTGGTGGATGCAACCTTATTCCCACCTCCCCGGACTTTTCTGAACAAAAGACCAGGGAAGTGGGTACGACGGAAACTACGCGATGATCTCGGCCACGACGCCGGCGCCCACGGTACGACCACCCTCACGGACGGCGAACCGGAGTTCCTTCTCCATGGCCACCGGGGTGATCAGCTCCACCTCGATGGCGATGTTGTCGCCCGGCATCACCATCTCGACGTTCTCCGGCAGCTTCACCGTACCCGTCACGTCCGTGGTGCGGAAGTAGAATTGCGGACGGTAGCCCTTGAAGAACGGGGTGTGACGGCCACCCTCTTCCTTCGTGAGCACGTAGATCTGCGCCTTGAACTTGGTGTGCGGGGTGATGGAGCCCGGCTTGGCCAGCACCTGGCCGCGCT